>JBPCUI010000104.1:0-16436 GCA_051011235.1 Flavobacteriaceae bacterium | reverse complement strand
TCTTGGAACTGATTTGAGCAGGATTAATAATGAACTACAGAAATTGCAACTGGTCCTTCCAAAGCAATCGGAAATCACCCCCGAAACTATAGAAAAACATATAGGGATAAGTAAAGACTATAATAATTTTGAACTTCGCAAAGCCCTTGGCGAAAAGGACTTCTTAAAGGCCACTAAAATTATGAGTTACTTCGCGCGTAATCCAAAAGAAAATCCCTTTGTTGTAACCATTACTATGCTGCACAACTTCTTTTCGCAATTATTGCAGTATCACGGATTGCACGATCACAGCCCTAAACAGGTTGCGAGCAGTCTGAGAATTAACCCGTACTTTGTTTCTGAAATTCAGACAGCAGCCAGGAACTACCCTATGAAGAAAGCAAGCAAGATAGTGTCCTATCTACGAGAGATGGATATGAAAGGGAAGGGGGTAGGCGCACAAAATTTGAGCCAGGAGGATTTGCTAAAAGAGCTTTTGGTTAAAATTGCCTGATTGATTACTTGCGGTCAATACTGAATCTGCCCGGACCCACTAGAAATATTACAACAAAGATTACTAAAAAGAGCAGTGCTTTTTCTTTGGTGCCAAATGGATCTGAACTGTGATGAATGAAGGCGGCCACGAACATTGTGATCGCACTGGGAACAGCTGCCCAGCGTGTTTTTAGGCCGAGGATAATAAGGATCGGACAAACAAATTCTCCAATGACCGCCAAAAAGAGCGAAGGAGAAGAACCAATGCCTATTGGATCCGCAAATTCAAAATTACCTGAGATTAAATTGTTGAATTTACCCCATCCATGGGTTAATAGAAAAATAGAGGGTAGAATTCGCAATAAAGCCAGTCCGATGTCGGTTTTTAAGGTTTTAGTCATTTATATAAGATTGGATATGCACTAAAATTACATTTTTTTTGTCAATTCTATAAAAAAGACTGCATAATAAGATCCAATTCTTCGGCTAAAGTGCCGGCATTTGTTTTACTAAACGACAGCGGGGGTTTAATTTTTAATACGTTCTCATCAGGACCATCGGTTCCGACTAGAATATAGCGCTCCCGTAGTTCATTTTTAAGCTTTTGAGCCATTTCGGTCAGCGGAGTCCCTTCAGAATCTGCAAATTCAACTCCAAGGAACAAACCATATCCTCTAATATCGGCCATAACCGGATATTTGATCTGAAGAGCCTGTAACAAACCTTTTAAATGATCACCCACATTCTTCGCATGTGATTGCAGTTCCTCCTCTTCTATAACTTCGAGCACAGCCAACCCAATAGAGCAGGAGACCGGGTTTCCCCCAAATGAGCTGAAAAATTCCGGTCCGTTTTCGAAACTTTCGGCTATCTCGGCTGTGGTAACTACGGCTCCAATGGGGTGGCCATTTCCCATGGGTTTTCCCAGAACAACAATATCGGGTACTACCTCGTGCAGTTCATAACCCCAGAAACTATCTCCCAATCTTCCAAAACCTACCTGGACTTCATCACTTATACACACCCCTCCCTGCTTGCGGATCGCTGAATAAACTTCCTGTAAATATAATTTGGCCAAAGGAACCTGACCCCCACAACCCATAACTGGTTCCGCAATAAATGCGGCAATATCGTTCTCAAAATCTTTAATTCGTTCTCTGGTTAGTTTGGCAAAATATAAACCAGCACTGCCATCATTTTCATAGCCGGAACCAAAAGCCTTGGGCATAGGCGCTTCAACAATAAAAGGCGATTTACCTGTCCCATTGCCTGAAGCGTATTTATAATGGCTGATATCCATCCCGGCAGATGTATTGCCGTGGTATCCGTTTTCCAGAACCAGTACTTGTTTTTTGGCTGTATGCGCGCGAGCCATTCTGATCGCGAGGTCACTTGCTTCACTTCCCGAGTTCACAAAGAATATTTTGCCAAGTGATTTCGGAAATTTGTTAAGAATTTTTTCTGCGTATCTATACATTATATCGTATAAATACCTTGTATTCGTATTTAAACTGGCCATTGCACTTTGTCCCTTTCGCACTACATAAGGGTGGCAATGACCCACAAGCATTATGTTGTTATATGCATCTAGATAGGTATTGCCCAGATCGTCGTACATATACTGAAATGCCGCCCTGTCCATGTTTATTGGAACATCGTAGCTCAAAGACAAGGATTTGCTCAATAGTTTTTCCCGTTTCTTTAACAATGAAAGCGTATTTGAAGGAGGCGGATCGGAAAACCCCAGGGCTTTCCTAAAAGTTTGTTGTGCTCTTTTAGGGCTTATTTGTATCCATTTATGCAATAGATCCCAGGCTGCTTCTTCACTAATTGTAACATAGTCAGAATCCGGTTTTACGCTTTTGCCAAAAGCAGAATTACAAACACTGGTACAGAGTCTGGCCGCTACCAGGTAATACAGTGCATCGATTTCCAATTCCATTAAAGGAAATTCCTGGTGGTATCCCTTGATCACCTCCGTGGCTGCCTCAAGGGGACGTTCTTTATTCATCATGATATAGGTGATGCCTATAGCTACCTCATTGACTAACCATGTATGGCATAAATCACCAAAATCAAAAAGCCCTGTAACACTATTGTTGGCTGTAACAACGTTCCAGTCATTTGCATCATTATGAATTACACTTTTCCGCAATTTATTTGCCACAGGGCCGATACATTCATCAAATTGAAGGAAAAAATAATCAACCAAATTTCTGTCCGAGGAATTTAAAATATAAGGGAGGAAAGGCAAATTCAATTTGAAGTGTCGAAGATCCCAGGGACTTTCTCTTCCACTAAGGGCAGGTTCGTAAATGTTGGACAGAATGTGATCCATAGATCCCAAAAGTGATCCAAAGCTGCGCAGTATATCATTGCTCTGCGTGGTATCGCCCAAAAGCTCGCCCTCGAGGAAGGAGAGCAATCGGCAAATAGTACCATCGGCTAGTATATAGGGCTGTCCATTAGAACAGGTAATTGTTTTGGGAAAGTTGTAATTCGCATCTGCTGACAGCAGTTGGAGCAACCTGGTCTCTGCCTCAATAATCGCCGCCGCTTCTTCTAAAAATTTATACCGCTTGAAAACAAATTTTCCTTCCAGTGACACAACCTTAAAAGTCTTATCCTCAAAACCCTCCAGATGTTGGAGTTTAATGTTGTGCAAACCGTAATGTTCTTCTAACAACTGGGTATTATCCATGGTTCGATTCTATTTTTGCACCGGATAAACTTAATTTAATTATTGAGAAAGGTAATAGAATTGCATTAAATAGAGGTGAGAAAAATTTGCCTGCCTTGGTATAAAAATAAATAGCTGCCCGATGAAATAATCAAAGATATGAATCCCTTTTGGACCTTATTATTAATTGCAATTCTGCTCTCTGCACATTATATTTATCAACTTCTTAAAAAAATCATCAATCATGAAAAAATACACCTTCCTATTTATTTTTTGTTTTGGTATACTCGGGACTATTTATTCACAAAATTTTGAATTTAAAGCAAGCGATATAGATATTGCTTATGAAAGATTCGTCCTTCCTAACGGTCTTAAATTACTGGTTCATGAAGATCATAAGGCTCCAATCGTTGCTGTTAATGTTTGGTACCACGTAGGATCAAAAAATGAAAAACCCGGTAAAAGCGGTTTCGCCCATTTGTTCGAACACCTGATGTTTAACGGAAGCGAAAATTTTAATAAGGATTACTTTGTGGCATTGGAAAGCATTGGCGGTACCGATGTAAATGGTACGACAAATTTTGATCGGACCAATTATTTCCAAAATGTTCCTGTATCGGCACTAGATCAGGTTCTTTTTTTGGAATCTGACCGAATGGGTCATCTTCTGGGTGCCATTGATCAGGCTCGCCTGGACGAACAAAGAGGAGTGGTGCAGAACGAGAAAAGGCAAGGCGAGAATCAACCATATGGCAAACAATGGGATTTACTAACCAAAACATTGCATTCTAAAGGACACCCGTATTCATGGACTGTGATTGGCGAAATGGAAGATCTCAATGCTGCTTCAATGGAAGATGTACAGGAATGGTTTAAAAGATATTACGGTGCTGCCAATGCAGTACTGGCAGTAGCCGGAGATGTAAACCCTCAGGAGGTATACGAGAAAGTGCTTGACTATTTTGGAGATATTCCTTCCGGGCCAACACTTGCACGGCAGGAGGTCAACATTCCAGTTATTGAAGAGACCTTTCAGGTTTACGAGGATCGCGTACCCGAAACCAGGATCCTATTTGCATGGCACACTCCACCATTAGGGGAAAGAGACGATTTACACCTGGACTTAATTGCCGATATCCTGGCAGATGGTAAGAATTCGCGTTTATACAAAAAGCTGGTATATGAAGATCAAATTGCAAGTTCTGTGGTATCCTTTCAATGGTCGAGGGAGATATCCAGTGGTTTTGTTAGTTGGGCAAATGTAAAACCAGGGGGAGATGAAGAGCAAGTGAAGGACTTGCTTTGGCATGAGATTGAGATGCTTGCTCAGAACGGCCCTACAGAAAGGGAATTGAAGCGGGTTAAGGCCGATTATTTTGCAAGCTTCATCAAGGGGATCGAGCGTATTGGTGGATTTGGTGGAGTTTCGGATATCCTGGCTTCCAATGAAACTTACTTTGGAGACGCCAATTTTTACAAAACCAAACTCACATATGTCCAGGAAGCTACTGTAGAGGATATAAAGAATACAGCTCAAAAGTGGCTAACGGCAAAAAAACACACGCTCATATGCAGACCCTTTCCAGAGTACACTACACAGGAAAGCGAGATAGATAGATCAGTGGTTCCTGAGCTTGGCCCTTCTAAATCTTCTAAATTTCCCACAGTCCAAAGGGCTGAGCTGTCTAACGGACTCCAAATTATGCTCGCAGAGCGAAAAGGAGTGCCAACAATAGAAGTGAACCTCATGGTGAATGCCGGGTATAAGACAGATTACCTCTCAAGCCCGGGCACAGCTGCACTGGCGATGGATCTGTTAGATGAAGGTACCTCAACAATGAATTCTCTGGAGATCAGTGAAAAATTTCAACTATTCGGGGCCAGTTTAAGAACCTATTCAAACACGGATGTGTCCAGTGTATACATGAGCACTCTTAAACCCAGCCTGACTGAGAGTTTGGAGCTTTTTACCGATGTTATTTTGAACCCGGCATTTCCTGAGAATGAATTTGAACGCCTGCGTACAGAACAGATCAACAACATTAAAAAGGAGAAATCCCAGCCGATATCAATGGCTCTCAGGGTGATGAATAAATATTTATACGGGGATGATCATCCGTATAGCAATCCTTATACCGGTTCGGGTTACGAGCAAACTGTTGCTGAATTAAGCAGGGAAGACATCCTGGCCTTCTACAAAACCTGGATGAAACCAAATAATTCGACTATTGCAGTAGTTGGCGATGTGAGTATGGATGAACTGGTAAAAACTTTAGAAGGTTCATTAGGAAAGTGGAAAAAAGGTGATGTTCCTGAAATTAAGTTCAACGAACCCAATGTCAACAGCCGTAATACGCTGTATCTGATGGACCGTCCGGAATCTCAGCAGTCAATGATCATTGCCGGTCATCTTACTGAAAAGTATGGAGCGATATCTCAAATTGCCCTCGAGCAAATGGTAAATATTCTCGGTGGCGATTTCACTTCAAGAATCAATATGAATTTAAGAGAGGACAAGCACTGGGCCTATGGTGCTGGAGGTTTTGTTCTTGGTTCGAAGGAAGAACGGCCATTTATTATGTATGCACCTGTGCAGACCGATAAATCTGCAGAATCCATAACAGAATTACGAAAAGAGATTTCTGAATTTATCTCTTCCCGGCCAGCCACAAAGGAAGAATTAGACAAAGTAAAAACCAATCAGGTCCTTAAATTACCCGGCCAATGGGAAACCAACAGGTCTGTGAACAATTCACTGGCCAATATATTCCGGTATAGTTTAGAGGATGATTACTACCAGACTTATGACGACGAGGTAAGGAAATTGTCGCTTGAAGAAGTAATCGATGTTAGTAATCAAGTGGTTAAACCGGAAGAAGTAAACTGGTTTGTAGTTGGTGACCGGGCTAAAATAGCATCAAAGTTAGATGAACTCGGTTTCGATGCTATCATTGAGATCGACGCAGATGGCAACCCTATCGTGCCTGCTGTTCAAAATGAGGATATGCAGATTAAGAACTAATTCACATATGGCACTGATCCTTCATTAAGGAATGTCTAATACCAAAAAACGGGCCTTTTTTAATTAAAGGACTAACTCAGTGAAGGAAAATCTGTAGGATTGGATTCGTGCATCACGCCATAGGCCATCTCGAAAATATCTTCTGCATTGGGCTTAGAGAAGTAATCCCCATCAGAAGCATAAGCTGGCCTGTGCGCCTTTCCACTGAGGGTTCTGGGGGCACTGTCCAGATATTGGTACGCTCCTTGTTTCTCTAATATTTCCTGCACCAAATAAGCGGAGCAACCGCCTGGAACATCCTCGTCAATTACAAGAAGACGGCTGGTCTTTTTAAGGCTTTCCAGAACCTGCATATCCTGGTCAAAGGGTAACAAACACTGTGCATCTATTACCTCTGCATCTATACCTACTTCTAAAAGATCCTGAGCTACCTGCTGAACAATGCGCAAGGTGGAACCATAGGAAACCATAGTCAGATCAGTTCCGCGTTTCATGATTTCCACTTTGCCAATCGGTGTGCAAATTTCTCCCAGGTTGTTGGGTTTTTTTTCTTTTAGCCTGTAACCGTTAAGACTCTCTACAATCAGGCCGGGTTCATCACTCTTAAGTAAGGTATTGTAAAAGCCAGCTGCCTGGGTCATATTTCTGGGTACCAATATATACATCCCCCTCAGAAGATGAATTAACCCTCCCATTTGAGAACCTGAGTGCCAAATTCCTTCAAGCCGATGACCGCGGGTTCGAACAATCAACGGGGCTTTTTGTTTTCCAACCGTTCTGTAAAGCAGGGTTGCAAGGTCGTCACTAAGTGTCTGAAGTCCGTAAA
This sequence comes from Flavobacteriaceae bacterium, assembly GCA_051011235.1. Classification (GTDB taxonomy): domain Bacteria; phylum Bacteroidota; class Bacteroidia; order Flavobacteriales; family Flavobacteriaceae; genus JAHEJJ01. The sequence goes on along the minus strand of JBPCUI010000104.1, from coordinate 9,434 downwards.
GAACATAATCGAGATATTGAATTTCAGCAATGGGCCTGAGACCTCTGAGAGCCAAGCCTATTCCTTGTCCTATAATGGTTGCTTCACGTATACCGGTATCCGATACTCTGTATTCTCCATATTTTTTTTGCAGTCCTTCCAATCCCTGATTCACATCACCAATTGTACCACTGTCCTCACCAAAAATGAGCAGTTCCGGATACTTGCTAAAAAGCTTATCGAAATTATCCCGAATGATGATCCTGCCATCAACCTCCTCAGGCCTGGAATCGTAATTGGGTTTAACACCCTTAACCGATAAGGCATTACCCGGAAGTTCGGAGTAGAGATGAGAACTGAATTTGGTTTGGTTATCTTGAAGGTAATCCTCTATCCATTTTATAAGAGCATCTTTTGCCTCGGATTCCGTACCCAGCAAATAGCGCAAAGCTTTTCGGGATTTAGAAGCTAAATCCCGCTTTAAGGGCTCCTCGATGGCAATAAGATCGTTTTTAATCTTATTGATAAAATTCTTATTCGCACTGCCTTCGGCGGCCATATTCAATAGCTGTACCAAATGTTTTTTGGTTTCGCGATTCGGGGCTAAGAATTCGTTCCATGCTTCTTTCCTGGCTTTACGAACGTTATTCCTGATTTCCTTTTCCAATTTGGTAAGTTCTTCTTCTGTGGCAATACTGTTTTCAAGAACCCATTCGCGAAATCTCTTATTACAATCGTTCTCACGTTCCCAGATTAAGCGGTCTTCACTCTTATAGCGCTCGTGCGAACCTGAAGTGGAATGTCCGTGTGGTTGAGTGAGTTCTATAACATGGATAAGAACCGGTACATGCTCTTCCCTTGAAATATCAGATGCATTTTCATAGGCATGGATCAAAGCAGTGTAATCCCAACCTTTCACTTTGATTATTTCATAGCCTGCATTATTCTCATCTCTCTGAAATCCACTGAGAACCTCGGAGATGTTTTCTTTGGTGGTCTGGTGCCTGGCATGGACAGATATACCGTATTCATCGTCCCAAACGCTAATAATCATAGGTACCTGGAGTACGCCTGCCGCATTTACAGTCTCAAAAAAGTGACCTTCACTGGTACTTGCATTCCCAATGGTTCCCCAGGCAACTTCATTACCATTTTTGGAAAATTTTTCAGAAGGAATTGCCTTTTCATGCCTGTAAATTTTGGAAGCTTGTGCCAATCCTAATAAACGTGGCATTTGACCCGCAGTGGGGGAAATATCGGGGCTGCTATTTTTTTGAGCAGTTAGATCTCTCCAACTTCCATCTTCACGAAGACTATAAGTGCCAAAGTGACCTCCCATTTGTCTGCCGGCGCTCATCGGCTCCAGCTCAATATCCGTTGTGGCATAGAGGCCGTGGAAGAATTGCTTCGCCGTTAGCTGACCAAGCGCCATCATAAATGTTTGATCCCTGTAATACCCGCTGCGAAAATCACCGTCTCTAAAAGAGCGAGCCATGGCCAGTTGTGGAAGTTCTTTGCCATCTCCAAAAATTCCGAATTTGGCTTTTCCCGTAAGTACTTCTCTGCGCCCTAGCAAACTACATTCCCTGCTGGTAATAGCAACTTCGTAATCAAAAAGTATCTGGGAACGGAAGTCATCAAATGAAATATCATTGCTAAGTTTTGGCTGAGGATCCATTAATTCGAGTGAATTTGCACAAAAATATCAAAACCAGAGCGGTTTTCCAATTGAAAAAACAGGTTATTTATTAATAAAACACTAAAAATACAGGGTAAAATCTTCAATTATTTAATAAACAAGCATAAATTAGGCTTAATATTAAATAATTCGCAATTCATTAAAACCATTTCCTTGTAAACAAACCCAGCAGCGTTTTGGGGCTTAAAGTAACCACAAAGCGAATCCGTTCCTCGTAGTTTGGTTGCGCAATTTCCCAACCGTTGTTTGAGTATATCGGGAAGTAGAGTTCAAAATAATCTGTAACAAGGTTCAATCGAATTCCGGAGTCATATACAAATCTCGCGTCTCGACCTCGGCTTTTTATAAATCCAACATCGCCATAGCCTTCAATCCATCGCCAGATACTCATGCTCGCATTGGTGGTAGCGATCCATTGATTTGCAAAAGGATTTTCGAGTTGCGATTTAAATCCGCCCTCAGCAATAATGATTTGCTGACTCCATATTCCCGAATCTTCAGATCGGCCAATAAAGCTGTAATCAAACAAATAATCCGTTGGCCGGTCTAAGGCAAAACTGAAAAAATCCGTATCTGTTTCATTTCTTAAAAACGTACCTGCAAACAGTCTTAAATTAAGCTGAATGTTGTTTTGGAATAATTTCCTGTATTCCATTTCGAGCGCCAGCTTTGAGAATTGACTGGCGTATTGCCCGTCGATGAAATATGAAAAATATTCGATTATACCGTTATTCGAATGAGTATACCTGGCATTTAAAACACTGTAATCGGGGTCTGTCTCCAGTTCTAAACTTGGGTCTATATCTCTAAATACATTTACATATCTAAGTACCAGGGCCTTTCTTTTATTGGAAATAAGATCCGCCGGCCTCCAACCAAAACTAATAGCTGGTGTTACGGTACTATATCGTGAATTTCGTTCGAAGTGGAACGTACTACCATTTAATGAGTAATTGCTAACATAAAAGCCGCTTTTGGCATGATATTTCTTGTAATTGAGTTTACCATATCCAACAAGATTCTTTTCACGAAAGCCATAAGAAGGGGCAAAGTCCCAAATAAAAGGTCTTTCAAGCAGGGTCTTATTGGTAAGCCGCAAGCCTGGAGTAAGGCCGTCATATACATTATAAGTCAACACTGGCATATAGAAAACCTGGTTGTAATACGGATCTTCCGCATCCTTTAAGAATTGGAGTTTTAATTTTTTGTTGCTCGAAAAGAAGCCTTTTAAAGTCTTCCAATTATCCCTCTGATTAAACTCTGGAATGTTTTGATCGTAGTTTAAAACCAGTTTATTTTCACTTTTTCTCGGTATTGCAATTTCTTCTTCGTCCTTTATATCCGAAAACCAGTAATTGGAGATAACCGAATCCTTTCTCAGTCCGAAAAGCGAAATAGGGACATTGGTCCCGGTTTTGTTCTTTAGCGTAACATATAGTGAATCTGATGTCTTTACTACGTTTTTAATCTTAAAGTCGATCTGATCACTGGATTTTACATAGATATCGAAAAACCAATCGATATCCTTATCAGAATTTTTCTTGAGGATTTCAATAAAATCCTCTTGATCGACCGGTTTTAGTTTATAAGTCTCATAATACTCTTTTACACTCGCATTTATCCTGTCTTTTCCCACATAGGCCGCCAGGTAAGCAAGACCCAAACCAGCTTTATAGGTATTCGCAATTTTTTGGTTGAATTTTATCAATGAGTCATTAGACGTAATCAGGGCCTGGTCTAAGTTCTTCCTGGCTGTAAACATATACAAGAATGCATACTGTTCATTGAAATCCATCTGTGCCAAATGGTAGCTGCGAATCCCCCAAATATTGGATAGTGTTCCTGATAATTTTTGATCCGGGTAATAGGTCTCAACAAATCGGATCATCATATAATTTACAAGTGCATCCGTTACCCATTTTTCCTTTCTGGGATTCAGAAACAGAGATTCACGCATGTAGCTAATCAGTGCGGTTTTTAAGAATTTCATCTCGAACTGAAACTGATCCTCATAGGGCCGTATAAATCTCGGTAGTTGATTTAGTCCGTAAAGCGGGTTCTTGTTAAAATCTATTTGGCTTACCAGTAATTGTTCATAAGGGAAATCTCCGAGATGTTCATGTATAAATTCGGCAATTCTGTGAATGGAGATTCCCTGTGATACTTCGTCGTACTTACCCGCTACAAGGTCGGTAACCACAACCAGCTGCGGGGTAACATGTTTTGTGAATTTATTCCTGGAATTGAGTATAACATCGCAACTCTTTCTGTTGCTCCCATCGAGTGTTGCCACAAACTGACTGGGATATTCGGTAATGTCTAATTCATTAAAATTTGTTCCGAGGTAAAGAGAATCGGGAAATGTGAAAACGATATGGGTGTCGGTGTTATCTGTGTGAAGATCTTCCAGGTTTTTATTAGAGTAGAGCTGCCATTCCCTGTCGTGCACTACAGGGGTAAGATACCAATCCTTGAGATAATAGTTTCCTAAATTATTATATCCATATGGCGTATACCTGTTTGGAGGAAGCTTAACCCTATAGGCAAGGTATAGTTTTACCGAATCGCCGGGAGTGAGCGGTTTGTTCAATTCCATTTTGACGATATCACGGCCGCTGGTTCGTCGCCATTGCACTTGTCTGAAATCCTGATCAACGGCGCTCAGTATCTGTGTGGAGCCCCGGTACTGATCTTTAGCCAGATGCAGACTTTTCCTGAATTCTTCGGCAAAACGTTTGGCTAGTGCCGTACTTTTGTTCGAATAGGCATGGGCCCAATCGTTAAAGTATAATTCATTGAGTGTATCCTGTGAAATGTTCTTATAGATGAATTCCTGGGATATTTCTATATCTTTTGTATCACCGTTAAGATATGCTCTCAGAGTATTAGAATGCTGGGCGAACAACCCAGTACCACTACCAGCAATTAGTACGGTTATAAATAATAAAATATAGTGATAAGCAATTCTCTTTCTGAGCATTTTAGCTTAAAAATTGGGACTCAGGGTATGACCTTTGTAGAATGCATCTATTATCTTCACAACCTCATCGTCAGTATCTGCAATTTTAATAAGATCAAGATCGGACGGACTAATATTACCAGCCTTCAGCATAGTGCTTTTGATCCAGCCCATAAGCCCTTCCCAGAACTCCGAACCCACTAGAATAATTGGAAATTTACCAATCTTATTCGTCTGGATTAGTGTAATGGCTTCGAACAATTCATCGAGTGTGCCAAATCCGCCGGGCAAGACAACAAATCCTTGTGAGTATTTTACAAACATGACTTTTCTCACAAAGAAATAGTCGAAATCCAGACTTTTGTCTTCGTCAATGTACGGATTATCGTGTTGTTCAAAAGGAAGTTCGATATTCAAACCAACGGAAGTTCCTCCTGCCAAATGGGCTCCTCTATTTCCCGCTTCCATGATTCCCGGACCACCTCCCGTAATTACACCATATCCGGCTTCAGAAATTTTCTTAGCTATATCTACAGTTAATTGATAGTACCTGCCATCTTCTCCTGTCCGGGCCGATCCAAATATGGTGACACAAGGGCCAATGGCACTCATCTTTTCAAACCCATTTACAAATTCACCCATGATCTTAAAAATCGCCCAGGAGTCATTGATCTTTATCTCATTCCAGCCTTTATGGTGCTTTTCTTTACGCATCCCTTTTGTCTTTTGGTATAATGAAGAAACGTTGCTAAGAACGTCTTTATTTTCTATTTAGCCAAGCTAGTTTCAAGTCTGAGTTCTCGTCTCAGATAATGAGCGGTATGCCCTTGGTTCTGGCCGGCCACCTCCTCCGGAGTTCCAGTGGCTACAATTAAACCACCCCCGCGACCTCCTTCGTGTCCTATATCGATGATGTGATCCATTATTTTGATCACATCCATATTGTGTTCAATAACCAATACCGTATTTCCTTTGTCTACCAATTTATTCAAAACTTCCATCAATACACGAGTATCTTCGAAATGCAAGCCTGTAGTTGGTTCGTCAAGTATATAGAATGTATTGCCCGTATCTCTTTTGGAGAGTTCAGTTGCCAATTTAACCCGCTGAGCTTCACCACCGGATAGGGTAGTGGACTGCTGACCCAGGGATATATAACCGAGTCCTACATCCTGAATTGTCTTAAGCTTCCGGTAGATCTTAGGGATTTGATCAAAGAAACTCACCGCTTCATCAATTGTCATTTCCAGCACATTTGCAATCGATTTACCTTTGTAACGGATTTCAAGGGTCTCTCTGTTAAATCGTTTGCCATTACATGTTTCACACTCAACATATACGTCTGGTAAAAAGTTCATTTCAATTACACGTAAGCCCCCACCTTGGCATGTTTCGCAACGGCCCCCCTTAACGTTAAAACTAAATCGGCCCGGTTTATAACCCCGGATCGCCGCTTCCGGTGTCTTTGCAAATAAAGACCTGATCTCTCCAAACACACCCGTATACGTAGCCGGGTTTGATCTTGGTGTTCTTCCAATTGGCGATTGATTAATATCGATCACCTTATCTACATGTTCTAAGCCTTTAATAGACTTATAGGACATTGGTTTTTTTACACCATTGAAATAATAGGCATTCATTATCGGGTAGAGCGTTTCGTTTATCAGTGTGGATTTCCCACTGCCCGATACACCGGTAACGCCTATCATTTTACCAAGCGGGAACTCTGCCGTAATATTTTTTAAATTATTTCCGGAACATCCTTTCAGGATAATTTGTTTACCATTTCCACTCCTCCGGATTTCTGGTACCGGGATCTCTTTGATTCCACAGATATAATCGGCTGTTAGTGTTTGATATTCTTTTAAATGGGAAGGATGACATTCTGAAATGATTTCACCACCGTGTTTACCCGCTTCTGGGCCGATGTCAATGACGTGATCTGCATTCTCTATCATATCGCGGTCGTGTTCCACCACAATCACCGAATTTCCTATATCGCGAAGTGATGCCAATGAACGGATCAATCTATTGTTGTCTCGCTGGTGCAAGCCAATACTCGGTTCGTCTAAAATGTAAAGCACCCCAACGAGTTGTGAACCAATTTGCGTAGCCAGGCGGATCCTCTGTGCCTCTCCGCCAGAAAGCGATTTGGAACTGCGATTTAGGGAAAGATAGTCGAGTCCAACATCCAATAAAAACTGTATCCGGGTCCGGATTTCCTTGATGATCTCTTCGGCAATAATCTTCTGATTTCCTTCGAGTTCATCATCTAAATTATTGAAGAATTCGGCTAATTCCGCTATATCAAATCTGGCCAAATCTGCAATGTTCCTGTCATTGATTTTAAAATAAAGAGATGCCTTCTTTAGCCTTGTTCCGTCGCATTCAGTACAGCTGATCATATCCATATAACCCTTTGCCCACCTTCGAATTGAAGTGGAATCGGCCTGGCGGTACTGGTTTTTGATAAAATTCGCGATGCCTTCATAGTCTATCACGTATTCCCTTCTTACGCCAAGTGCTTTAGACTCCACCTCGAAACTTTCTTCCCCTCCGTAGAGAATAATATTCAAGGCTGCATCGGGGATATTGGAAATAGGATCGGTGAGTTCAAAATCAAAACGCTTAGCGATCGTCTCCAGCTGTTTAAAAGCCCAGGATTTTTTATACTCTCCCAGTGGGGCAATTCCACCAGCCTGGATTGAAAGTTTTTTGTTTGGAATTATCTTTTGTTCGTTTATCTCATAAATATGTCCAAGACCGTTACAGAGCGGACACATACCTTTGGGAGAATTAAATGAAAACGTGTTGGGTTCCGGTGCAGGATATGATATCCCGGTACTGGGGCACATTAGATCGCGACTGAAATATCGGGGAACGGTCGCCCCTTCTTCCAGAACCATCAATACATCATCACCGTGATACATTGCGGTGTTAATAGTTTCAGCAATTCGCCGATCCAGTTCTTCAGATTCATCTACTAACAACCTGTCGATGACAATTTCAATATCGTGGGTCTTATAACGGTCTACTTTCAGACCTTTTACGATATCGGTAATCTCTCCATCGATCCGGACCTTTACAAACCCCTGTTTACCAATCTGTTCAAATAGCTCCCTGTAATGGCCCTTTCTGGATTTGATAACGGGTGCAAGAATACTGATCTTTTTACCGATAAAGGATGATTTGATCAGTTCCATAATCTGATCATCCCCATAGCTCACCATTTTCTCACCTGTGTTGAAACTATAGGCATCTGCAGCTCTTGCGTAAAGAAGACGTAAAAAATCATATACTTCGGTAATGGTGCCAACAGTAGAACGGGGAGACTTGGAAGTGGTCTTTTGTTCAATGGCAATTACCGGCGATAAACCGTCTATTTTATCGACATCAGGTCTCTCGAGTCCTCCCAAAAATTGCCGGGCATAGGCGGAAAATGTTTCGATATAGCGTCTCTGACCCTCGGCATAAATTGTATCGAATGCCAAAGAAGACTTACCGCTTCCCGATAAACCGGTGATTACCACCAATTTTTCCCTTGGAATATTCAGGTCGATATTCTTCAGATTGTGAACCCGGGCTCCTTTTACTTCTATAAATTCCTCCTGATGAATCATACTATAGGGCAAAGTTGCAAAGGTACATTTTTGAGGTCTAAAAAGGAAGTGTGCCTGATTATTAAATAACTGCTAACACAGCGTTAGAACAACGTGACGGGGCAGGGCAGGGGCAATCCCCAATTATCCAATTAAAGCAAGGAAAAAGTGTGTAACTAAAAGCGTAAAGCCGGTTTCAGGCCGCAGTATAAGACTTTTCGTAATCCAAATTTTTATTATTGGTCGTCTTATTCTCAGCTTCTGTCAATAATCCCATTCCTATAAGAGTTGGCGGATGAGCTTCGAGCAATTCCTTTTGCGCTTTTAAGTTTCTTACAAAACCAGCAGATACAAAGCGCACGCCCTGGCCGTTGAAATAAATTCCATAGTTCCTTTTGGAATCGAAAACGATCCAATGAAATTGCTTATAAACAGATTTGAAATGGCGTGACACCAACGGTAATACATTAAAACCGGGTTCTATATACGCCACCTGAACATCCGCAAAGGTGTTTTTAAACCTGAGTTGTGCTTCAATTCTCTTTTTCTCACGACCTACCAGACCTGCCAATGAATTAATTTTTAAAATATCTTCCTTGGAAATGTAACTACTTGAATTAGTTTTATTTGAATAAATATATTTAATGTAATTATACAACTTAAGTTCAATGCCGCTAGACTCGCTTAAAAAGGCAAAATAGACTATCTTTAGTGCATTGTAGTTCTTTTTTTGAATACCGAACCAAACACGTCTTGCGAATGTAATATTAGTCTCTATTACCGTATTTTCCGAAAACAGGGCGCGCTGACTGTTTTTAATGCTTTGAATATCCCTAATTTCCACATTCTTATAAAAAGCCCAGTAGACGGCACTCATAAAACCATTAAAACTATTATCGTATATAAGTACGCTTTCAGATTCTTTCATTATTAAAACAGTTTAAGTTGATTATCCGTATTGACTGCCACAGAAGCATTATTATTATGTCTTTTTGTATTTCTTCGTCTCAGGGGAATATTAGCTGTATCGAAAGTATTTTCCATCCCCCGCTGGGCCAGTTCATTTAGCGTATTTGCCATTTCCTCCTGAAACATATTTAACAAATTTGGTATATAATCCAAATATATGGATATATTCCTAATAATGGAAATATTCCATAAATATTTTGGATATATTCCAAATTTTGTATTTTTGATG
>JBPCUI010000103.1:0-31595 GCA_051011235.1 Flavobacteriaceae bacterium | reverse complement strand
TTTCAAATATACCCATAAATGACTCCTTAAGACCGGTAAAAACACCTTTGGAGGCATTTTCTTCCCTGAGCTTTTCTATGTCATCCGGAGGGTATTCCTCAGTATTGAAAACGGTCCACATTACCGCCACGAAATAAGCAATACCACCAATGTAAAATGACCATTTCACAGAATCGGGTATTCCACCTCCTTCGGCCACATTACTGATACCGAGCCAATTGGTCATCACATAGGGCAGGGCAGAAGCGATGATGGCACCAATACCAATAAAAAAACTCTGCATGGCAAAACCACTTGTGCGTTGCTCGTTCGGCAACATGTCTCCAACAAAGGCTCTAAATGGTTCCATGCTAATATTTATTGAGGCATCCATTAGCCAAAGCATAATTACCGCCATCCACAGTGCAGTGGAATTCGGCATCAGGAAAAGTGCAATTGTGGCCAAAATGGCACCTATAGCAAAGAATGGCCTCCGACGTCCCCATTTTGCATGCCAGGTTCGATCGCTGTAATATCCAACGATCGGCTGTACCAAAAGTCCTGTAACCGGTGCTGCGAGCCAAAGTATAGGGAGTTCATCTTTGGAGGCGCCTAAAGTTTCGAATATGCGACTTACGTTGGCATTTTGAAGGGCAAAACCAAATTGAATACCCAGGAATCCAAAACTCATATTCCAGATTTGCCAGAAAGTGAGTCGGGGTTTAACAGAACTAATTGAAATTTGCGACATGCTTGTTTGCTAGATTGTTGTTGGAAGTTATTGACAAATGCTAAAAATAGTTTTTTTTTACGAATGTGTTGATCAGCTTTTGATCTTGCCACTTAGATTATTAAATTAAATCAAAATAACTTGCGAACAGCTGTTTTCTTAACACAGGTGTCTCAATTTCATAGCACTCTGGTATTTTATATGTTTGGCATATGGCACTACACCCTAAATATCGTAGGTACTTCTGGCAAGCCTTTAGTTTTGCTGTCATTTGGACAATTTTCGGCTTGGTTTACGTCATAGTGGAGAAAGGCTTACTGGGAAATAGTACACTGTATCCCGCCACCAATAATAAATATGATTTTAAAAGTTCCATTATTTACACTCCGATAGTAAGTTTCCTTATGGGGTTTATCCAGGGTTGGGTGGAGGTGGCATGGATGAAGAAAAAATTTCTCAACAAACCCTTCTGGCTTAAAATTGTTTTTAAAGGAGCTATTTACCTCATAATGATTATTATTTTCTTGGGAGTTCTCACTTTGCTGGTCAATTCATTTGGATATGGATTATACCCCTGGGATCCTGAAATTGTAGATACTCTCATTCAATTCTTTACAAATTTTTCATTTTGGAGTATAGTGATCTATGCTGGCGTCGTCTTAGATGTGGCCTTGTTCTTTTCAGAGGTAAGAGACTATTTGGGAAGTGGCATTTTTTACAACTATTCCTTCGGAACCTATTTCAAGCCAAAGAAAGAGATCAGGATATTTATGTTTTTAGACATGAAATCGTCTACTTCAATTGCAGAAAAACTGGGCCATGAGAAATATTTTAATCTCATTAAGGCCTATTATGCCGATATGACGGATGCCATATTGGAAACTTCAGGTGAGATCTATCAGTATGTGGGAGATGAGATCGTTGTTTCCTGGCCCGAAAATAAGGGTCTTTTACAAAATAATTGCATCCAGTGTTTTATAAAGATCAATCGATCTATTAAGAGCAGAGAATCATTTTATAAAACAGTTTTCGGATTTGTACCCGAGTTTAAGGCAGGCCTGCACCTAGGGGAGGTTACCACCGGCGAGATCGGAACGCTTAAAAAAGAAATCATCTATACAGGCGATGTGCTTAATACTGCCGCACGAATACAGTCATTGTGTAACCAATATAATGCCAGGCTCCTCATATCTGAGATGCTTAAGAACAGATTGGTGCAGGGAAAGCATTTTCGAATTTCAGAAATAGGTAAAATTACCCTCCGAGGCAGACTAACCCCACTGGCACTATTCAAGGTTGAATTGTAGTTAAGTAAATTGGCCATAACCTCTTTGTTTATAGGACGTAACAGACCAATTGGTCTATTCTGAGCATAAAAATGTAGGAAATTACTTATATGGAATTATCAATAAAATGATGATTTCATTGAATAATAAGCACCATTTCGCAATTAATTGTTTGAATTCGATAATGGCGAATGCACTTCATCGAAAAAAATTGGCTGTTTATCTATAAGACGTATCTTAGAAGTACAAATCTTACTTAGAACCTAATTTATGCTTTGAAACTACTTCCTCCTGAGCATTTTATTACAGGTACTTCACCAATGTGAATACCTATTTGAGAAGTGGCACTATTCACCTTTACACAAATGTGCTGCAGATCAAATAACCCGCTCAACCCCGAATTCCTAAGCATATTACTTTTGACAAAAGTTATTTGCTGTTATTCAGTTTTTCATTTTTGATTCATCTGAAAATGCTCGGGAGGAATATTTTTTGTCTGTTCAGACCTCTTTCCAAATCTTTTCAATTAGATTTTTTGTCGCCCTGATCCCGGCTTCCTCGCTTAGTTTTCGGCCTTCATATTCGATCCCCACATAACCGTCAAATTTGGAAGATTTAACTAAGCGCAACATTTTTTGATAGTCTATAGTCGTTTCATTACCATCTTCGTCAAAATCATATGATTTTGCACTAACACCTTTGGCAAAAGGCAGCATTTGACCAACCCCTTTGTAAGGATCGTAGATTTCAGTGCAGCTGCCACCCTGAGTACTTCCCCATTCGGCGCTGAGGCACCAATTGCCAAAATCAGGGAGGGTGCCCAAATACTCATTATCTACAGTATTAATTATTTCGGTCACAAATACGGCATCGGAGGTGTGTAAACCGTGGTTTTCAATGAGTACATTGATGTTGAGGCGGGCACCGTAATTTGCCAATTCACCAAGTCCTTCAATCAGGTTTGGTTTTAGCGTTTTTCTCTCGCCAGAGCCAAAGGCATTCACTCGGATTGAATGACAATTCAATAGCTTTGCGGCTTCAATCCATTTATAGTGATTTTGCACTGCATCTCTTCTTTTTTGCTTATTCGGATCACCCAGATCACCCTCGTTATCGACCATGATCAACAGACTTTTTACACCGGCGTCCCTGGCTCTGGTTTTCATACTATTCCAAAATTTTTGATCCTCAGCAAAATCCTTGTAGAATGCATTTACATATTCAATGGCCTGTATATTATAGGAATCTGCGGCAATGGCAGCGAAATCTTCAGCCTTGAGCATACCTTTTTCGAAAGCTCTGTGCAACGACCATTGCGCCAGCGATATTTTCGGTGAATTTGTGCTAAGCGGCCCCCACCCATTATTGGCAAAAAGTGGACTCGTTGCAATGATGGCAGTAGAACCCGTAAGGGTCTTTTTCATAAATGACCTTCTGTTCATCATCATTAATTTTTATAATTGGACTGCTGTATTTCTCTTATTAACTATTTCAATTATCCAGTACAGTAATTGAGAAATACCACCGACAAATATGAACAACAGGATCCAGACAATCAGGAGGTTATTCTCTTTTAGATTTGGATTCTGAACGGCGTGTACGACATAAAAGACCAAGCTGGACAATGACAGAAAAATGGCCAGAAATATTAAGAAGAAGAATGATCCTAGCCCCCCAAATACGGCAAATGGAACCTTATCCGGATAGGCTTCCAGCTCCGGAACCTGGTTAAACAAAGTGATCAGGAAAACTGCGTACGCGATGAAAAATCCAAAGAAAATTATAAGGGGTACCAGCGCAAAGAATGCCTGCCAGAATTTACTGTGTAGCATGGTATAAGTGTTTTTAAAATATTTTATTTAGGAATTAGAATAAGAACCCGTTATTAAGTGGGCTCTTACTGATTTAAGCTTCTACTTATATGCAATTACCGCACTTGTCGGTCCCGTCAGTGCCATTTTTGCCGTGCTGGAAAAGCCCGCTTCCCTGGCCCATTGGTCAAAGTCATAAGCCGTAAAATCAGCACCTTCATATGTTTCTATGAGCATATTTAGTGAGGTTAGAAGACCAAAGGCATTTTTATTCCTGAAATCGTCAATTATATTTTCAATTACAACGAGTGCACCACCGTCGGGCAACGAATCAAAGGCCTTCTTAATAAGTCTCTTTTTATCCTCTGTGCCTAATCCGTGTAAAATGAGTCCCATGGTAAGCACGTCTGCTTTCGGAAAATTATCCTTTTGGAAATCGCCTTCCACCACTTTTATTTTTGGTGTAAAATCGAGCCGTTCAATATTTTCACGAGCAATGGCTGAAACTGCGGGTAAATCAAAAGTCATACACTCCATATGCGGATGTGAAGCTGCTACCTGAGTTGCCAGGTTACCGCCAGCCCCACCAATGTCGCAAAGGGTACCGTATTGAGAGAAATCAAAATCCCTGGCAAAAGTCATAAAATTTCCCATTTGGAATCCGCCCATAGCACCGATATACTCCTTGAGACGTTTTTCGTCTGAATACAGCACTTCGAAAAAAGGTTTATTGCCGCCTTGTACTTCATTTTGAGGCTTTCCTGTGCGCAGACCATCTTCCAAATGACCCCAGAAGCCATAAAGACGGTTGTTGCACATTTCAAGAATACTGCCTATATAAGTAGATTTATTTTTGTCCAGATAGAGATCCGTTTCGGGGGTATTGCTGTAAACAGCGGTTTCCTTAAGTCCTCTTCGTTTTAAAAATCCCAGAGCAACCAAAGCATCCAGAAAGTCATATAAATTGCGTTCGTGTAATCCTAATTTAATCTTGAGCTTTTCTGCCGTGGCCGGTCCGCGCCCCAGGCGTGTAAAAAGACCAATATTTACTGCTGTCAATAATACTTTCGAGGCCCAAAATCCCATGCCAATATCCATAATCTTGGTGGGACTGACCTGCTGCTGCTTTGGTACTTCGGTTGCAAGTGTTGATTCCATATAGATTTAATTTAGTGTTTTGCTTTTACTCTAATTGTATTTTCAAGTGTTTTTGAAGAATCTCTGAGGGATGCATGCCAGAAGTACGCGGATGTACTTTGCACTCCACATGCCAAATAGCAAAGTTGTATTTGCTCACAGTCTAAAAAGGGAATAAAAATTGAAGATTCTCGCACAAAGTTCTGTTCACCCTAATGTACAAAAATTTAGCTTTCTTGACAATTCTGTTCGAGAATGTGATGCCAATGCCGGATAATCATAAAAAAAGGGATCATTTTACAGATCCCTTTTTAAACTATTTGCCGATTATCACCGAATTGCCTTATTCCTCTTCGCTGTTTTCTGCATCCGCCATGGCAGCAATTTCGTTCATGACCATGACATATTCGACCATATTGTAATATCCGTGTTCTTCGACAATTTTTCCATCTACAAATTGAAGAGTTAAGTGGACCGGTATTTGGAGGTCTCTGTTCAATGCGCCTATGTTACCTTCCCAGGTTCCCCAAAAATTAACCCATCGCTCACCTTGATTGTCTATGATCATTTCGTAGTAGATGTCCTCATCAGAGAAACCGTATTCCGAAGTGGTTTCAAGATAACCTTTAAGGCCTTCCAATGTTTCAGATACTGTACTTGGTTCTGTGCTGTTGTGATACATTTTGGCAGTATCGGCATAATGACCTGTCCACGCATCCCAGCTACCTGCTTCATAGTCTTTTACCAGCGCTTTTACCACATCGATTTCAGCCGATTTTTCTGTCCAACGATCTGGCCCTTGTTTACAAGCAACGATCAGGGTCATTACGGATACAACTAATATTAATCTTTTCATTGTTTAGGTTTTAATTGGATTTACCCCAGGGTTAATGCCCTGGGGAATAGTTATGTTTTATTGTTTTGGACTGTATGCGAGGTCTCGGCGCATCATTCCGGTCACTTCCTCAATGCTGGTTACATATTTCATCATGTCACTAAAGACCTGATGTCTTTCATCTCCAAGTAAAGACCGGTTTTCTTCACCCATGGTCTCGAAGCTAATCCCATCCTTAGATGCTACTGCCACCATGTAATAATTACCCATAGTACCAAAACCACTTTGATATACCCTGTAGTGCACTTTGGAACTCTTAGAGGCATAGAATTCTTTAATTGCCTTCATCTTCTCTTTGAGCATTCCATTGTGCTCCGGTGTGGTATTGATATAGTAAAATCTTCTGTAGTCCTCTCCTTCAGGTGTTTGGGTGAATCCTTCGGGCATATAGGTCAGCTCTTCATTGAGCACAATGATATAGTCACCATGCGATGTATAACACTTGTCCATATCGGAGAACATCTGACCAAATGCTTCTTCGCCCATTGCTTCTACCAGGGGGTCGAATCCGTCATAGTTAATATCTGCCATAGAACTAATAGGAGATACATAGAGATATCGGTGATCATTAGTTGCTGTAGTGATCCACCCCAATGTTTGGATATTGTGCTTTTGACAATTCTCCACCAATTGCTTAGCGGATTTCTCATATTCCATTATCATGGATGGTTTTACCTGATCTTCGTGAACCCAATACATTTTAGGGGCATCCTGGCCAATTATGGACATCGGAACCGCAAATAGTACGGCAAGGATCCAAATTCTAATTTTTCTCATAATGATTAATTTTAGGTTATATAATACTAGTTATTGTTTTACATTCAATGATGGTCATTCCAAGTTAGGGGGTGTCAATGTATAGCCCAGCTGCTGCAGTAAATCCAATTCATTGTAATAAACATCTTCGCGGTACAACTTTGCACTGTCGCTGAAGTAAAGATGTGAAAGGCCATTGATCTTTACTTTCTTCCCGGTGGCGCCCATTTCGCCAAATATCCCGGTATTTGTGCCTGTGGCTTGCCAAAGAAAGAATATTTTGTCTCCCTTTATTTCAGACTCTTCAACGGAGATCTCTAAATCTGGAAATGCAGTTAAGAAAACTTCTATATGTGCTTCCATTTCATTTATATTCTTAGCCACACTTATACCGTTTAAATTTCTCGTGAAATCCGTTGTGGCTAAATCTCCAAATGCTTTAATGTTCTGACTATTCCAACAAGAGTCTATTAGTGTACTCAAATGTGTGGTGAGTTGATCCTCCTTTGCCAATTCCAGTTTTTGTTCCTTTTCCCGGCATGAGTTCCATATTAATAATAATATGAGCACTATCCCGGTAATTATGAACGTGGTTTTGGTTTTCACAAATCAATATATTGCTTCAGGATACTAAAGAATCATTTTTTAAACGCATCCTGAAATGAAAAGGGACGAATGAACCAAATTTCTTTGCAAGGACATAATTTGATTTATCGAGGGAGGGATAAAACTTATTTTTGTATATTTAAAATCTTGCCTTTCCCTCGCGGCTAAGACCTAACCAACATGACAACCAGTTTGTTAAAAGCCGTATTTGTCATTCTATGTTCTTCGCTGAACTGCTCGCTAATCTTTTCACAAATTATAGGTTCTGAAAGCGAAAATTCCTACAATAGAGTATTTGTGGACACAGATAATTTTGGTTTGTCTTACCTGGCCGTTTTAGAGGACTCATATAAGGAAATTGAAGTAGATTCTGTAAAGTTTGCAATGCTGAATGATCTGGCTTATTACTGGCATACCAGAAACCTGATTACCGCCAAGAATTTTACCCAGGAAGGACTCGCGCTTACTGCGGCCAGTAATAACAATTTGTGGGAGGGAAGGTTTCAAATAACGCAAGGGGCCATTCTATTGCGAATGGAGAAGTTAGACAGTGCTCTTGTGGTCCTGGAGGCCGCTAAAGAGAAAGTGTCTCATTCCGATATGCCTTTTTTATACGCCCAATTAGGATATGTCTCAGAAAGGAAAGGACTTTTGGCCCGTGCTGCCGACTACGCCATGGAATCGCTGCGTATGGGTGAGATCCTTAACGATAAAAAGGCAGTTGCCTTGGCCTATAGTGATCTCAGCAATCTGTTCTGGAAACAAGCCAAATTTAGAAAAGGACTTGAGTATGGATTAAAATCATTGGATCTTTTTGAACAGAGAGGGGTGAATGATCTGGATTATGATTTCACACTTTACGTTGTTGGCAACAACCATTTGGCACTTGAAAATTACGATGAAGCGCTGAAATATTTTGAACACGCCAAGGCCATTGGAGAAAGATATGGCTTTTACAATAACCTCAGTGATATTTACATTTCGCTGACCGAGCTATATGCAATTCTGAAAGATTATAAGTCTGCAGAAGAAGCCGGTAAAAATTCTCTGAAATATTCAGAATTACTCGACAATAATTTTATGCTCATGCGGTCATGGCTCGCCATTGGAAAATTACAGATCTTTCAGGGTAAATACATTTCTGCCGTAAAGAGCCTGCAAAAAAGTATCAATATCGCCACGGACGACTTTGGAGATGAGTATTATTTAAACCAGGCTTATGAAAATTTAGGTAAGGCATATGCGGGTAGCCATGATTACAAGGAAGCTTACCTCGCCTTTGAAGAGTACGACCGGCTCAAAAATTCCATCTTCACAGCCGAAGCAGACCAACGTATTTCTTTATTACAAACAGAATTTGATGTGGCCGAAAAGGAATCTACCATTCAGATCCAGGAAAATCAGCTAAAAAAACAGCAATCGAGACAAACGTTTATCAGTATCATAGTCGCGTTATTACTCCTAATACTGGTCCTCCTCTATAAAACAATTCAGAGTAACAAAAAAAAGAACAAACTGTTGCAACAGCAAAATGAAGAAAAAGGTTTTCTATTGAAGGAGATTCATCACCGTGTAAAAAACAATCTGGAAATTGTTTCGAGCCTTCTGGCATTACAATCGGAACAAATTACCGATGGAAAGGTGAGGGATGCGATGCAAAAAAGCCAACATCGGGTACACAGTATGAGTATGATTCACCAGAAATTATACCAGGGAAAGAGTCTGTCTGCCATAGAAATGAAGGACTATTTTTTGAATCTCAGCAGTTACATTGTCGATACCTTTGATGCTAATGATCAGGTAATTGTGGAGTGCGAGATGGATAGGCTCGAGCTGGATGTAGACATGGCAGTTCCTATTGGTTTAATTGTAAATGAATTGCTTACCAATTCCCTGAAATATGCATTTCCAAATGGGGAAAGTGGCTCTATATCCATCAGCCTGCGGGAAGAAACCGGCCAGTTATTTCTCGAAGTCTGTGATAATGGAATTGGTAAACCTTTATCGGGCACGCATGAAGGGACCGGATTTGGTACCCAACTCATCAGCCTGCTTACTAAACAATTAGAAGGGAAGATGTCTCTTACAGTAAAAGATGGTACCTCGGTATCATTTAAATTTCAGCAACATAAAGCCGCCTAAACATGGATAAAAAAATTAGAATTCTCATAGTCGAAGACGATATGATCATTGCAGCTAATTTGTCTTTACAACTTACTAAGCTGGGCTACGAGGTTACCGGAATTGAATCCAGAGGTGAAGAGGCCGTTTATCACGCCCAATTGAATAGTCCGGATATTGTGTTGATGGATGTAAACCTCAAAGGGAATATGGATGGTATAGAAACCATCAGTATCATTCAACAAACCAGGGACATTCCTGTTGTATATTTGACAGCTAATAATGACGAAGCCACTTTTGCAAGAGCAAAGAGCACACATCCTCGTGCATTTATCTCCAAACCGTTTAACAGACTCAACTTACAGAGATCGATTGCTTTGGTAGTTGAACAACTCAAAGAGACTGTGGATTATCCCAAATCGAGCAGTGCGATGGAAGTGATGGACGACCGCATATTTGTAAGACATTGCGGCAAAATGGTTAAAATCCTCCTCGATCATATTCTTTATGTGGAAGCGGATCGCAACTACTGTAATATTGTAACGGAGAATGGTAACTACCTGGTGGTAAGCACACTGAAGGCCATTGAAAATAGGCTTCGCAATGTAAGTTTTATCAGGGTACACAGATCTTTTCTGGTTAATATCTCCAAGTTGGATTCGGTAGCGGAAAGTCATTTGGAGATTAAAAGGAAGACGATCCCGGTAAGCAGATCTCACAAAGAACTCTTACTTGGAAGGTTGCAGACCATCTAAACACGGCATTCCATATTAATTCGTTTTTCTCTTTTTCATTTCCTCGGCTATGGCCTGGCTGCCTGGATTCTTTTTTTGTTCCAGTTCGCTAATAATGGCCTGGTGATCATGCGCTCTTCCCTGAGATAGTTTATAAGCCGCATGGATCTCGTCAATGGAAATTTCAAAACCGACAATTCCCCCAATCTGTCTCATAGTCTTATCAGAAAGATCATGCAGCGATACAGGATGCTGGCTTTCCTGTTCATACTTATCTACAAGCGTATTCAGCGATTCATGAAGTTGAGTCTCATCTTGAAGGTTTATGGTTCCATAAATATGAACCGCTATATAATTCCAGGTGGGTACTTCCTCTTTTTTGTACCAGGAAGATGATACATAGGAGTGAGGGCCGTTAAAAATGGCCAAAACCTTCTGCTTGTCAGAAAAAGATCTCCACTGTGGATTTGCCTTGGCCAGATGTCCCACCAGTCTATCTCCTCCTTCTTTTGAATGCTTTAGTTCTAATGGGATATGCGATGCCCAGGGATTTCCATCTACCTGACTCACCAGTATAGCAAATGCGTTTTGACTGACAAAATCTCTTATTTCCTCGAGATTTTCATTTTTGTAGATGTGTGGTATGTACATTAGGATAGAACGTGCTTGTATTTTTAACTGTAATTAAGCCAACTGCAATTATCACAGCGGTAAGCGTTGAGGCCTTAATGGCCGTACTTTTTAACAATATCTGAGACATCTTCTATTCTCTTCCAGTGCACAGGTCTTTCGAAATCCTGGTTAGGGACCAGTACCATTGCGGAAGGATATTTCACCCTGATCGTCTGCCAATTGGTGTCTTCCCAAAAGGCCCCTTCGAGTTTTCTCAGTTTAACTCCCTTCAAGCTACCCGAAACCGCCTTGTCGATTAAAGGCCACCAAAGACTCTCTGTTTCCCGGTCCCACAAAATAAAGCCGTCCAGCCCTTCCCAAATATCGGGATCAAAATAGGTATAACCACTCACAGCAAAAGTCAAGGTCTTTTCGCCGTAGGTCCTTTTGTACAGGGCTCCAAGATCGGCCAGAATGCAATAAGCAGCAAAAACCGCCTCACCACCTACCACATCATTGACCACCTCATGTCTCGTAAGATCTTGTACGGAATAGGCCTTTACTTCATTATTGACATGTGCCACCAAAAATCGATCATTATCATTCCAGTGCCTTTGTGCACTCGACACAGATTCGAATGCCGGTTCCAAAAGAGCAGGGAATTGTTCTCTGCCTATTCCATAATGGAATTGTTCTTCTGCCAGCTCCAGGTTATCGATCACGAAATGCTGATTCTCTTTACCACCGTAGAGCAACCGGCTCCCATCTTTCACAAAGATCTTGCCGTTTTCATGGGCTATTGGACGCTGAGCCAATCCCCAACCGATATTAAGTAAAAGCAAACATAATATATACTGTCTCCTCACAAGCTTATTATTAGATAATACTGGTTAAGATATATAATTTTTACAATCTGTCCCTCCCTAGCGACAGTTCGGTACTTCTTTTTTTGTCCTCGAAACTACAGTTTGCAAATTTGTACCAGAATTTAAAAGCAAGTATCACATAAAAATTATCGTCATGAAACATTTAAACAGACATCAATCACCAACAGAATCAAGAAGACACAGTATTTTTTCCAATTTCAGGGAGAGCAAGAGAGTTAGATGGACCGCCGCAAGGCACTATATTTAAGGATATATGTATTGGGCAAAGATAGAGTTACAAAAGATGATCGGGATCCGGGTGATAAAAAATCATGGAGAAAAACAATCATCTTTTGGTAACTTTAGTCTGTAGAATGCCAGTATATTTTGACTGAGAAAATCAATTAATTAAAAGAACAGTTGCAGAACGCATGAGGCACCTAAGAAAAACATTACTGACAGGTTTGTATGTAGGGTTTATTATCTCCTTCGTCTTTATCGGGATCCAGGTACTTATGGGCCGTTCAATTGGGTGGGACCGTGCATTTCTTACCGAAATTGGTTATTACTTTCTCTATTCTATAGTCCTTACTCTTATAAATGGTATGTATTTCGATTATATGAACCATAAAGTGGTGTGGAATAAGTACAAGAAATCCCGAATGCTGATCACCGCAGTGGGAGGCGTCGCATTGACGATGCTGGGTATTTTATGGATTAGGATCCTCATTCGGATGGGTTTTCAAAGAGCCAACTGGGAAGAGTTTATCAACGGAGAAAGAGCTGTATATTATGTAGTGGCCTTATTGATTACCATCGTGGTCTCCGTATTCTTTCACGCCGTATACTTCTACAGGCGTATTCAGGATAAAAAGGTCAAAGAACAAAAAATAATTGCGGGCACTGCCTCGGCTAAGTTCGATGCGCTAAAAAACCAGTTGGATCCTCACTTTCTGTTCAATAGCCTCAATGTCCTCACAAGTCTGATTGAAGAAGACGCGGACCAGGCACAAAAGTTCACCACGGCACTTTCTAAAGTATATCGTTACGTTCTGGAACAAAAAAACAAAGATTTGGTCTCCATAGAAGAAGAATTACAGTTTGCCAGGACCTATATGCGACTTTTAAAAATGAGGTTCGAAGATAGCATAGTCCTTGATATCCCGGAAACCAGTACAAATCCCGATGCAAAAATTGTACCCTTATCGCTTCAATTGTTATTGGAGAATGCAGTAAAACACAACGTAGTAACGGCCACTAAACCACTGAAAATCCGGGTAAATGAAGAAAATGGATACCTGGTGGTTACCAATAATTTACAGGAAAAACAAGTGGTTAAAAAGAGTAGTGGTGTGGGTCTGCGAAATATTCAGCAACGCTATAAATTACTCACAGATAAAACAGTGCGCATTGACAAAAACCCAAAGAATTTTAGTGTGTTTTTACCAATGCTGACAAAACAAATTACGAACATGAAAACACAAGAATTATATATTAAGGATAAACGCTATCAAAAAGCGAGGGAAAAAGTAGAGGCCATAAAGGGATTTTTTGGAAACCTGCTGGCATATTGTATTGTTATTCCTTTTTTAGGCTGGCTTAACTGGCAGACCACGGCATTCCCATGGGTGGTATTCCCAGCGATGGGTTGGGGCCTTGGGGTACTTTTACACGGGATGGAAGTCTACGGCTTTAACCCATTGTGGGGGAAACGCTGGGAAGAACGGAAATTACGCCAATTGATGGAAGAAGATGATTTTTGAAATACGCTGTATAAGTATTATAGTTAACAGCTATTGGAACGAATAGAAATATATTTATTATATCAACCAAATACTGAAACAAAAGAAATGGACGATTTAAATAAGGAAAGCAAGTATATAAGAGCAAAAGAACGTGTAGAGACCCTTAAGAAGTTCTATAGCAACCTTACTTCATATGTAATTGTCATTACAATGTTGGCAGGAATTAATTACTGGACCAATGAATGGCGCTATATGTGGTTCCTATGGGCCGCCTTTGGTTGGGGAATTGGTCTTACGTTTCACGCATTTAAGGTTTTTGGTCTTAACCCGTTTTTTGGTAGAAATTGGGAAGAACGCAAAATCCAGGAATTCATGGAAGAAGACGATCGTGAAGGAAATCGATGGGAATAAAGTACAATTTAAAATATAAATACAGTAGAGATGGAAAATTACAAAGAAGATAAATTAAAGCGTGCCAAGAAGAGGGTGGATGAGCTGAAGGGATTTTATATACACCTCGCTGTTTATCTGGCCGTCAATGCCTTTATCATGGTTAATATAGCAATGCGAAGCTATAATGATTCTGATAGCTTTTGGGAATTCGGAACATTTGTAACTCCGGTGTTTTGGGGAATAGGCCTATTGTTCCATGCTAGTCATACATTTCAAATCAACCCGTTTCTGGGTAAGGATTGGGAAAAGAAACAGATCCAAAAATACATGGATGAAGATAAAAACGAAGCTAATAAATACAGATAGAAATGTCAGAAACGGATTTTTTAGATAGAAGAGAAAAGGCAAAAAAAAGAGTAGAGGAACTCAAGCAGTTTTACTCGCACGTGCGTGCGTATATCCTGGTAAATATTCTTTTGTTGTTACTTAAAGCCGAATTCATGCAGTATATTACCGGCGAGTCGGATTACTCGGATCCCGGTTTTCAAAACTGGTTTGAACTCAATATCCTACTAACCCCCTTGCTTTGGGGTATTGGCTTATTAATACACGGTCTTTATGTATACCGCCATAAATTTGGATTCATAAAAAACTGGGAAGAAAGACAAATCCGAAGATTTATGGAGGAGGAAGATACAGAGCACAATAAATATCACTAATTTTTAAAGCATGACCGTACTCATCATTGAGGATGAAAAGCCCGCCGCCCGTCGCTTATCGCGTTTATTGGCCCAAAAAGGTGTAGAAGTATCAACCATGTTGCATTCCGTAGAAGAATCGGTCGATTGGTTCCAGCGTAACGAGCACCCGGACCTTATTTTTCTGGATATTCAACTATCCGATGGGCTTTCTTTTGAAATTTTCGATCTTATCGAAGTCAATAGCGCAATCATCTTTACAACCGCCTATGATGAATATGCACTTCAGGCTTTCAAGCTCAATAGTATTGATTATCTTCTAAAACCGATAGATGATGAGGACCTGGACAAAGCCCTGGAGCAATTCCGTAATTTGAATCAACCGCAAGAAAATCTCGCTCTGGATTTCAACGATATCAGAAAACTGTTGGTGAATCCTTTGGAAAGAGAATTCAAGAAAAGATTTACAGCCAGGGTAGGGCAGCATATCAAAATAATTAATGCAGATGAGATCGAATGCTTTTATAGTGAGAACAAAGGAACTTATGCCTTCACTCAGGAAGGCCGGAATTATCTTTTGGATGCCACTTTGGAGAATCTCGAAAATGAATTAGAACCTGAAATATTCTTCCGCGTAAGTCGGAAATTTTATGTCAATATCAACCACATTAAAGACATTATTTCCTATACAAATTCTCGATTGAAAATCACGCTAAACCGTTATAATGAACAAGAAATTATAGTAAGTAGGGAGCGAGTTCGCGATTTTAAGTTATGGTTAGAGTAAATGGAGTTATTTCACTGAAAAATAGATGAATAACCCCTATTATAGATTTTTCTTATACCTTGTTTTTTATAAGAAATTACTTACTTTTTTCTACTCTGTTCTCATCAAAAGCAGACGGGAGTAATTTAGGGATCAATTTAATAAAAATTGGCAACAATACTGCTCCTCCCGGCAACATAAATATAGCGAGTGAAGGAATAGTTTTAAATACGTCGAGCAGCTGAGCCTGTACTTTCTTTTTCTCATCTTTGCTCAAATCTCTGACGGTGGATTTTGACAAGAGCAACATTAATTCTTTACTTTCGGAAAGCTCTTTTAACAACCTCTTTCTGTTTCTTTGAATAAGCCGAACAACAACTTTTGACATACTGTCGTAAAATTGTACGGCCATATTTGTGCTCTTCAGAAATGGTATAATATTAGAATTCTTATCAAAAAATGAAGTTATTTCTTCCAGTGCCCTTGAAATTTCTTTTTTGGCAAAGCCAAGATCCTTACCTATACCATAAATAAATTCTGATTCCTGGTATTCGAGGGTTTTGTCTTCCCAAACTGTAACACAGGCCACATCTAAAAAATATTGATTTTCCCAGCTGAATGAGTTGTCGTTCAGTTTTTCCCTGTAGGAACCATCAAAATCCTGCTCCCTGCCATCAATAAAAGTCAATGAAGATTCGAATAACTGCGATAATTTGGCATCTGCTTTGTTCTTTTCCTTAGAATTTAAGGCGTGATACGCAATGTTTATAACCATGTATTCCATTTTTTGCGCGTATTGCCGTATGTCTTTGCCGTCCTCAAGAAAGTTTCTAAAAGTCAGAACATCAATAAAAAGCAAGCTGTTGGTGATGATATTATTAAACGTCTTACTAAAAACATTGTCATCGAGGTAGACCCGTGAATTTATTAAGGCCTCTAATTTCGCAGAGGTCTTATTTCCGGTTAATACCTTTTCTAGAAAAGAAATCCTATTGATATTGAGAACTTTGTAGAATTCAAAAATAGCAATGAGGAAATTTTTGAACTCCGCATTGCTATTGTTGAGCTTAAAAGTGTAGAACAAGGCCGTAAGCAGGTTGATCTTTGCCTTCTCATCTTCGGATAGATTATGCTCAACTTGTATAAATCTCGGTATCTTGACGTTTAAACCATATACGAAACCCGCTTTCTTCAAACCTGCGTACAAGTCCTCAAAATCCTTAAAAGCGTCCTCGTTGTCTTTTACAACATAACCGTATTTGCCGATCCAACCTGATGCTGATGGGTTCATGGTCTATTGATAATGTTCAATCAAAAATAAAAGAAATAATAGGACTTTTCTCATTATTTGTGCCAATTGTATTTACAATTCCCGATCCTAAATTAATGGTAGATTCAAGGCCAGGTTTTGTGCACCAACGCAGAAAAAAGGGTCTCAAAAGCACCACTCATCGAATAATTGGCCATTTCTTAAGGTTTTTTTAACATATTTATAGGAAAATATAGACGAAATGGCTATGTTTATCGTTCAATTACTTATAATCTTACTTATAATTTAGCCCCAGAAATTATAAAATAAGGAGTGGTTGACCAAGAACGAGAAGAAGAACCCAAATCGCCTATGTTATGGAATATTACCTCTTTTTTATTTGGATTTCCATCATGATTTTTCTTGTATTCAGAGTTTGGCAAGCGTATAAATCGCTTCAGAACTCCCTAAAGAAAAGACAACATGACTAAAGTCCGTCGCCACTTAGACAAATAGCAACTATCTTTCAAAGAATAATAACAATAGCTGATCAGCTAATTAATCTGCTGTTTCCTATTATTTATTGTTTAGTTGAAATGTAAGTTGTTAACTGTTCAAATTTCTGGTAGGATTTCAGTCCGAACAGACACAACTACTCTATTATCCCCGTACAACTTACACGAGCTCCCGCTGCTCCGCTGGGTTGAGAAGTAAAATCATCTACACCCTGATGCACAATTACGGCTTTGCCAAGAATGTTCTTTGTTTCATCCTCGCATCCCAGGCACCAGAGATTCGTTGAAAACTCAACAGTTGCATTGCCCTGTTCATCTGCTGTAAAATTACCTATATCGCCACGGTGATAACCTTCTTGAGCCCCCCACTTCCCATGTGGCTCGGCGGTTGGGTTCCAATGTCCACCGGTCGATTTTCCATCATCAGACGTACAATCAGCTTTTTCGTGTAAATGTATAGCATGCTCACCCGGGCTCAGGCCACTTAACTCGGCCAGCATGGACACAGTTCCATTCTCCTCGGTAAAGCTTACCGTGCCTGCTACATCGCTCCCGCTTTTGGCTTGCATGGAAAATGCGATTTTTTCTACATTGACCTCTTTTGCAGCCGGTTGAATTTCTTCTATCTCTTTTTCAGCTTCCTTTTTAACTTCTTTACAGCTGAAGGTAAAACAGATCAAAAGACCTAAAGCAACTATGTTAAGTAATCTCATTTTGATTCGGATTTTGCGTTCGATTAAAGGTACATATTATTCGAACTGAATTCAAGCAGGCTTTAATAATTCCTTATGATCGCGTATACCTCGTTTGAGATTATCTGTTAGTATAATAGACTTATCAATCCTTGTCTGACTATTTTTATATCTGGAGATCATATAGATAAGACTTCTGATCTTACCCTCCGTTAGCAGATGAAAAACACGGTGTGCTTCATCATCGGCAGAGAGGACTGCTGCGAGTTCTTCGGGCATGTCAACCCCATATTTACTGCTGTCCTCCATAAGTTGAAGCTGAAAATAGTCATTAGGAAAAACGCCTAATTGTTTTTGGTATCGTTTCCCAAAGCTTATTACGAATTGCTGATTGTACTTTTGCAAAGCTGCATGGAAACTGATTGATTTACCTCCAAACGCTGCCGAAACTTGTACTCGTTTATGTCCTTGATCCAGAAAAAGCAGTGCAAACTCATCAGGAATAACCAGGGCATGACTCCCGCGTAGGCAGACTTCAAATACCGGACTTTTCATTATTCCTGAAGTTGAGTTTGTATTTCCGCTTCACTCTCCAAAGTCCTGTGCACAGGACACTTGTCTGCAATTTCCAGCAACCGTCTTCGTTGTGTTGAATCGAGATCGCCGGTTAACTTGATTTCCCTTTTGAATGTATCTATTTTGGATCTTTCAGACTCGCAGCCGGCACAGTCTTCGGCATGGACCTTTCCGTAGGAAGTATGGACCTCTACATTTTGTAGCTCCCATTTTTTTCTCCTGGCATACATCTGCAGCGTCATCGCCGTACAAGCCGACAAGCCTGCGGAAACAAATTCATAAGGCGAAGGGCCAAAGTCATTTCCTCCAAATTTTACAGGTTCATCGCCTGTCAGGTAATGCCCTCCAACATTCATCTGGGTAGTAAATCCATCTTCAGCATCGAGGCTGGCAACTACCTGATGCTGCGTTTTCAGATCATTACTATCAGGTACTTCCAGGTATCTTTCTGCCCAGGTAGAAATAGTTTTACCCACATATGCGGAATCCTTTTTTGAGGACAACAAATGATCTGCTCCGGCAAGTGAAATAAAACTCTTGGGGTGACGGGCACTTACATATATCTCCTCGGCATTTTGTATTTCAACTGTGGCGTCCTGAGGAGAATGCATGATTAAAAGCGACTTTTTCAAATTGGATACAGCATCTGTCAGCCTGTTGGATTCAAGATCGTCTAAAAACTGTTTTTTTATGGTAAAATCCCTGCCACTCAGATTGACTATAGCTTTGCCTTTTGAGTTTATCTCTTCTATACTACTCTTAAGAAGATGTTTAAGGTGGATTGGGTTGGAGGGAGCACCTACCGTGGCTATTGCTCTTACAGAACTTAATCTGGTAGCGGCGAATATAACGGCCGCCCCGCCCAGTGAGTGGCCAATCAATAGCGTAGGAGACATGTGATGCTCCTCGAGGTAGTTGCCTGCCACAACAAGGTCGTCAACATTACCAGAAAAATTGGTGTCGGCAAAATCGCCTTCACTTTCGCCCAGGCCTGTGAAATCAAATCGCAAAACACCAAATCCATTTGTTGTAAGCGCTTTACTGATGTTTTTTACAGCCGATAGATTTTTCGTGCAGGTGAAACAATGCGCAAATAGCGCCATATTATGCGGATGACGATCGACGGGTAATTCCAAACGGCCTACCAATTTTTGACCGTCTTTATTGATAAAAGTTACTTTTTGCAGATTCATGGTGTTGCCTTGGATTTATTTCTAAAGTCGGGATTATAGAAAAATCCTAACTGAAGTCGGTCGAAATGGGCGCTTGGAAAATGGTTTTTAAGATAACCGATCTGAACCGACATATTAGGCGCCAGATGGAAGCCTAATGCTCCATATAACCTGTTTTGATCAAAAACGTTCCCCTGGAGATTAAGGAAGATCTCGTTGTACATATTGATGAATAGGACCGTAGTTAAGGCAAAAGTGATTTGGAGGCGGTATCTGGCCCTGTAGCGGGTATCAGTACTCGTACCGAAGTCTATAAATCGCTGTTCAAAACGATAGCGATGCTCAAATTGAAATTTTGAGACCTCGTTCTTAAGAATAAATTGCAGAAATAATCGGTTTTCCTTCACATTCTCTTCCCCTGGAAATTCCTCGAACGTACCGTCAGTACTAATATATCCGTAACCAATGGTAGCGATAGCACTGGGATTGATATGATAATTCAACCCCGTACGCAGCAACAACTGATTGAAATTGCTCGCTGCTTCCCAGAAACGGAATTGGGCTTCGGTATGAATACTCAATCGATCCGATACTTTGTTGGTGCCAAAGTACATATACCACCCGCCCAGACGTTCCTCTCCGTTATCCTGAGCAAATACTGCGGGCACAACAAGAAGGAATACTGCCCAAATGAATTTCCTCATTTTAATCTAATTCAAATGTTTTCACTTCTTTAAATGGAGATAGATCCAACGCATTTACAGAATCTTTATAATCCACCCATTGACTACTGTAAAACTCATTGGTTTGATCGATAGCACTAGCGAGGTCTTTTTTAGCATAGTCCATAAGTTGTTTCTCGGTAGAATTAAATCCATTGCGTCTGGTATTCACATAAGTTTCTGCGTTGCGAATGCGCTTCATAACAGTCATATCCTTATTTCGGATAATTCCTTGCCGCTTATCCTTTTTGCCTAAATAGAGCGCAATTAGACTATCAATAGATTTAACCATCCTGTTGGATGACTTAATGATCTCGGCGTATTTTTCCTTATCCAAAGATTTAAGCTTTTTCCTCAACTCCTGCGTGGTATTCTTGCTTTCAACTAATTGCTTTACTGCGTTGGCGGCTACTTCTGTATATTGAATTAATTCATCCTGAGCGGAATAGATGGCTTTAAATGCCGTATCATCAACCTTAATACGCGGGTCCTGCTTCACCCTTATCTCGGTCGTATCCTTATGATCCGCGTAAGTTAATTCTAACCTATAGGTTCCCGGTCTTACCGGCATTCCGGAGGCTTCTTTTTTATCCTTGCTTATTGTTCTGGAAGGTTTTTGAGCGCCTTTTTGGTCTAACTCCCAGTAAATCCTGTGAAAACCGGCCTTTTCAGGTGTTTTAAATTTCAAAGTGCGGATAAGACTTTCTCCCTCATATATGCGGAGCTTGAGAGAGTCTTTCTTTTTTTCCTTGGAATCATCGGAAGTTTCTTCATCTGATTCCGTTTCTTTTTTAGCAGTCACTTTTGGTTTATAACCACTCTTAAGGTAATAGGTTATCATTGCTCCCTTTTTCCTGTTTTCAGCATTGTACATTGCATCTCCACCAAATCTGCTCCCTGTAGGTTGCTGATAAGCTGCCAGGTACGCATCGGGAGGAGAGAAGATTTTCAGTTCTTCTTCCAGAATTGTTTTATCACTGGCCAATTCTCTAAGGGGTCTTATATCGTCAAGTACCCACGCCGCCCTTCCGAAGGTGCCAATCACCAGATCCTGCTCCCTGGGGTGTATAACGAGGTCCTTGGTAGATACCGTGGGGAATCCTTCATTCCATTTCTGCCATTTTTCGGCCGCATCCAGAGAATAATAAAGCCCGTCATCTGTGCCCAGGAACAACAGGTTCTCAGATATTGGGTCTTCTACGATAGAGAGCGTATAACTTTTAACATCATTCTGATCAACGATTCGCCTCCAGGTCTTGCCGTAATCTTTTGTTCTAAATGCATAAGGCGTATAATTAAAACGGCGATAGTCATTTGCAATTAAAAGGGCCTCTCCCTTATTCTTATCTGAAGCCTTAATCTGGGCGATCCAACTACCTGAA
The DNA here is from genome assembly GCA_051011235.1 of Flavobacteriaceae bacterium. GTDB lineage: Bacteria > Bacteroidota > Bacteroidia > Flavobacteriales > Flavobacteriaceae > JAHEJJ01. The sequence goes on along the minus strand of JBPCUI010000103.1, from coordinate 10,152 downwards.
GGAAGGCCTTTTATATTGTCAGTCAGATCCGTCCAATTTTGACCCCCATCGATAGTGGAGTGAATCCTGCCATCGTCTGTGCCAACCCATAGCATGTCTTTCTCTACTTTTGAGGGCTCAATCACGAGAATTGTACAATAATTCTCGGCTCCGGTAGCATCGAGCGTAAGGCCACCGCTTTCATCTTGTTTCTGTTTAGCTATATCATTTGTTGTAAGATCGGGTGAGATTATATCCCAGGTCAAACCTTTGTCCTTACTCTTGTGCACAAACTGACTGCCAAAATATATTGTACTGTTATCAAAAGGATCCTGCCCGATACCGGCGTTCCAATTAAATCGTAACAGAGTTGAATCGTCAGGTGGCGTAGGCCTTACCAGATAATTATTTCTGGTCTGCCAGTCGTAACGCGAAACAAATCCTTGCTGACTCATCGAGTATCCGAAACGTGAATCATCCGGATCCGGAATTACATCGAAACCATCTCCGAAGGTAATTTCCTGCCAATAACTATTGCGGATCCCCTGTTCTCTCCAAACATAAGCGGGTCCGCGCCACGAACCGTTATCCTGCATACCGCCATAAACATTGTAAGGGTACTCCATATCCACGCTGATGTGATAAAATTGAGCGACCGGCAGATTTCCGATAAAACGCCAGTTAGATCCTCCGTCTTTGGTGATGTTTAGGCCGCCGTCATTCCCATCGATCATAAATTGACCATTTTCAGGATGGATCCACCACGCATGATGATCCGGGTGTACGCCGTTGTTCACCTGATAGGCCGGCATTAATTGTTTAAAACTCTTACCACCGTCCTCAGATACATTTACATATGTAAAAATGGAGTAGATCCGGTTTTCATTTTCCGGGTCCACAAAAATATCAGAATAGTAAAAAGGCCGGTTCCCTATGTTGGTTTTATCGTTGACTTTTTTCCAGTTGAACCCTCCATCTTCCGATCTGTATAAGGCGTTTTTTTTCGCCTCGACTAAGGCGTAAATAATACTTGGTCTGTTCGACGCAATGGCTATTCCAATACGTCCTAATTCACCTTTGGGCAAGCCCTCCTTTTCACCGAGCTTCTTCCAGTTTTCACCACCGTCATATGTGATATATAACCCACTGCCACTTCCGCCTGATTTAAAGAACCAGGGATCTCTTTTATGTTCCCAAAGCGCGGCTAATAATTTGTTTGGGTTAGAAGGGTCCATAACCAGATCGGCTACTCCACTGAGCTCATTACTGTAAAGAATTTTGGTCCAGGTTTCACCACCGTCAGATGTTTGAAACACGCCTCTTTCGGGATGAGCACCCCAAGGTGAACCTATAGCTCCAACATACACCTTATTGGGGTTGGTAGGATCGATAACAATTCTGTGAATGTGACGTGTTTTTTCGAGACCCATAAGCTTCCAGCTTTTTCCGGCGTCGAGAGATTTGTATATTCCAAAGCCGCCGTTTAGGCTATTACGCGGATTTCCTTCGCCGGTCCCTGCCCAAATTACAGAAGGATTGGATTGTTGAATGGCTACCGCCCCGATTGAAGCCGTGACTTCCTCGTCGAATATTGGATTCCAGTTTACACCCCCGGATTCCGATTTCCAGAGGCCTCCGGAAGCCGTACCTGCATATAATATGTCGGGATTAGTATGGACTACATCAATGGATGTAACACGGCCACTCATACCGCCTGGTCCAATATTCCGGGGTTTTAAATCTTGTAAAAGCTCTGATTTGAATTGTTGTGCCTGGAAAGATAAAGTTGATAGAATCAACAGCAATAAAGTAATTTTTCGCATCTATGTTTAGGTATGGTTATGACAGCTAAAGGTAAATAAATATGCATTGTGAAATCTTAAAGTGATGTTAAGTGAGATAGGCTTAAATCCATTTCTTAAATTAACTCAGTTCTTATTTGCTGGCTCTGAGATTAGGCTATATATTTAAGCTAGAACAACAGATAAAGATCTCAATAAATCATGAAGCTTTCTTTTACAATTAACAATGAACCAGTCCGGTTGGAGGTAGACGGAGACACCCCATTGCTTTGGGTACTCCGGGACGTACTAAACCTGAAAGGGACAAAATTTGGTTGTGGCAAAGCTGCCTGTGGCGCATGTACGGTCATTGTAGATGGGGAGGCCGTCAGATGCTGTAGTTTTCCGGCTCAATTGGCCCAGGGTACAGTTATCAGAACTATTGAAGGATTGCAGCAAGACGGAGATCTTCACCCGGTCCAACAAGCCTGGACAGACGAAGTGGTTCCTCAATGTGGGTATTGTCAGCCGGGATTCATGATGGCAACAGTTGCCATGCTTGATAAAATACCGGAACCTTCCGATGAAGATATTGACAATCGCATTGACAATATATGTCGTTGTGGCACCTACTACAGAATGAGAAAGGCAATCCACAGGGCGGTGACAATCAATAAAGAATCTACCGAACTTACTACCACTTCTCAAAGCGATGAATAAGAAGAAAATTTCGAGACGTAAATTCATTGCCCGATCTGCACTTGGCGGAACCGCCCTTATTTTGGGTTCTACGTATCTGGCTCGCAATCCGCTCAGAAGAAAAATCGCCGGTATGGCCAACACCGCAGAACTTCCTTATCTGGGCAACACAGATGACCCTTTGATCTGGTTCGAAGTACGAAGCGACAATACCATCACACTGCACTGCCCGAAGGTGGAGATGGGCCAGGGTACATTTACGGGATTGGCTCAGATAGCTGCTGAAGAACTGGAAATTACAATGAGACAAATCAGGGTTGTTCATGCTTCCACCGCAAGCGGGAATATCGATGGTGTTAGTACAGGGGGTAGTACGTCTATATCCAGTCTTTGGCTTTCCCTCAGGGAATTGGCAGCAACAATGAGAGAGATGTTAAGGCTGGAGGCTGCAAAAAAACTAAAAGTTCCTTTAGATGGACTTATAGCTGAAAATGGCCATATAGCAGGGCATGATAAAAGGATCAGTTTCGGCGAGATAGTGCAGGGGGTAAGCGATTGGGAAATTCCTGATATACCGGAGCTGAAGGATCCTTCGACCTTCAAATATATTGGCCGGCCGATACCGCGGGTTGATCTGTTTGAAAAAGTAACCGGCGCACCCATATTCGGAATGGATGTTGAAATTCCCGACATGTTGTATGGTGCCATCGTCAGACCAACCGTTATAGGGGCCTCATTTATATCGGCCGATACATCCGAGGCGGAAGGCATGCCCGGGGTCATTGAGGTAGTAGAAGAAGAAGACTTTGTAGGCGTGGTGGCCAGCTCCTATATCGAAGCCGAAAATGCAAAGGAGGCTATTAAAGTAAATTGGAAAACCGATAAAACCTGGCAAACCGAGGACATAGAAAAGATGATCAGGGTAGGAGCTGGGAAACCATTTGTAATTCAAAAAGAAGGAAGAGCCAAAAAGATCCTCGAAGAAAACGAAAACGTAATTCAGGCTGAATACACCAGCCCGATAGGGGCCCATGCCCAACTGGAACCCAATGGAGCCGTTGCACATGTGGAAAAAGACAAAGTCACAATTTGGATCTCGACCCAGGTAGTAAAAATTACCAGAGAAGAGGTTGCAGACCGGCTTGAGATGGACAAGGACCAGGTCGTCATTCAACCAACATTCCTGGGAGGAGGCTTTGGCCGCAGATTGCATACACCTCATGCAGTACAAGTAGCCTTGTTGTCAAAAGCAGTGGGAAAACCTGTCAAATGCTTTTTTAACAGAAAAGAAGAATTCCAGCACGATACCTTCAGACCACCAACACATCATGTTCTAAGAGCAAAACTTGATGAGACTGGACAGATCCAGGCGCTGGAACATCAGGTGTCGAGCGGTGATGTTATGTTTGGATCACCCCTCACTCCCCGTATAGTGGAACCTCTTTTAGGGGCGGATATCGGTGCCTGGCGGGGCGGAATGATCCAATATGGGCAAATCCCTAATTACAGGGCTGTTTCCTGGCGGGTAAAACTTCCATTTGCAACAAGTTGGTGGCGCAGTCTCGGGCTTTTGGCCAATACATTTGCGATTGAGAGTTTTATGGACGAATTGGCAGAACACGCCGGCAGAGACCCGGTGGAGTTCAGGCTGAAGCAGATCCAGAACGACGAGAGGGGAAATCGCCTAAAAGAAGTGATAAAGGCTGCGGCCCTGAAAGCCGGATGGCGAAGCGATGTTTACGAAGGAAAGGCGATGGGCTTTGCCGCCTCTACAGATGCCAATACACCTGTTGCCCAGGTGGCAGAGGTGTCTGTTGAAAATAATGTGATCAAAGTACATAAAGTAATTTGCGCTATTGATCCGGGTATGATCATTAATCCGGACCAGGTAAAAGCACAGTGTGAAGGCAGTATAATTATGGGTATAAGTGCTTCGATGTTTGAAGAAATGCAAGTGATCGATGGTGAGCTACAACCAGAGATCTACGGCCCTTATAAAATGGCGTTAATGAGACACAGCCCGAAGATAATTGATGTGGTATTGCTTGAGAATGGTGAAAGCCCTGGCGCCGTAGGAGAACCGCCAATTGGGCCCATTGCCGCAGCCATTGCCAATGCTGCCTATAAAATAAGTGGCCGGCGTTTAAGGAATATGCCCATTCAGGCCGGCTGATCTAGATTTCCGTATTTGAGAGCTTAAATGGACGACAGATAATCAATACTTTTTTGCAGTGCGATTTCCGGTTGTTTTACCATGTCTTGTTCTACAATAAAATGCTTCACTCCACTCTCTATTGCAGCGGGTATAATAGCTTCGAGATCTAAAACACCGTCACCGGCAGAACACATAACAGGAAAGAGTTCCATCCATTGAGAAGGATCCCCGCCATCGCCGGAAAATCTTCTTTGTTCTGTCATGTCCTTAACGTGCATAAGCTTATACCGACCCGGATACTTGCTTAAATAATCAAGCGGGTCAGCGCCTCCCGCGGTAGTCCAGAACAGATCCATTTCGAAGTATACCCAATCCTTTTCGGTATGCTCAATAAGGTATTGTAATGGGATTTGGCCCTCCGTTTCATTAAGCCCGTACCCGTGATTGTGGTAGGCAAATTTTATTCCCAGTTCTGAAGCTCTTCTTCCAATCGCATTGAAAAGATCGGCTGTTCTCTTATAATCGTCCATATTCTTTCTGTTCTCGGCAGGCAATGCAGGCAATATGACATAATCAAAGTTCAGCGTTTCACTAGCCTTGGCCAGATCTTCCATATGGTTTTCCAGAGTTTCAAGATCTGTATGCAGGGCGGGTATACTCATACCATGTTGATCGATTATGGATTTCAGATCAGTGACAGAATGACCATAAAACCCACTCCCTGAAAAACCCAATCTCGGTGCAAGAGATTTCCAGCGTTCCTTGGCCGAACTCGCGCTAAAGGTGTATGGGCCGTATAATTCCAGTTTTCTAAAACCCATTTCAGCCAGCATTCCTATGCCCTGAGTGAAGTCCTTTTCCATTAACAGTGGAACAGAAAATAATTGTAGGCCTATATCCTTTAATAACAGGGGTTTATTCTTGGTGCCGAGCCAACCAAGGACTTCCATTTGTGGTAATACTGAAGCAGCGGCTAGTGTGCCTGTTGATCTTAAAAATCTACGTCTTTTCATCTTGTTCCTAAGTTATTTATTGGCGTTCAATTCTATTTCTTTCAGGTGTTTATCAATTTCTTCCCGCGATATCCAGTTTCCATTTATGAGTACTCCGCGGATATCTTTTAATGCAGCTATATTTTCAAGTGGATTGTTTTTTACCAGGACCGCATCGGCCTGCAAACCTGATTTTATTTCACCAAAAACGTCTTGCATATCGAGGTATTCGGCTACATTAATTGTTCCGGACTGAAGAACCTCAACCGGTGTGAGACCAGCCCTGATCATGCCCTCTATCTCGTGGTGAATTGAAAATCCGGGAACATTAAAAATCTGTGGTGCGTCGGATCCAAGAAGGATGCCTTTCCCATGATCCTGTATTTCTTTGATAAGCTGCCTTCTGATCGCTATGAATGTATTCCACTGATCTTTATCAAAACCGCTGTCAATACCTGTGGCCTGTTCTTTGCGTTCTCGCCAGTTATCAAGAGTTGCCCTGGGCATATATTTCATTTCGGGCTGTGATAACATCTCATCGGCAGTTGTGGGTGCATACCAGCGTTCAAAGAGGCTTTGTGTTGGGACTACCCAGACATTTTTTGTTTTTGACCTTTGAACCAAATCTTTGATTTTAGAAGTGTCGGCCATAGGAGTAAAGCTAAAGCCGAAAAATCCATTGTCGTTGGGATCATTTATTTTCTCTTTGTCAACTAGCCCTTCCAGGAAGCCGTCAACATGGTCTATTGTAGCAAATTCGCTTTCAATGGCACGATGGATTCCCACATCTACCGGCACATGTCCGGCAAAAGGTATCCCTTGCTCTCTTGCGGTTTGTGCAAGTTCTTCAAAAACATCGAGTTGGATACCCGGGTGTATTTTTAAAAAATCATATCCCGCTTTGGCATAAGCCGTCACTTTATTTCGCGCCTCCTCAGGTGTTTGGACAGTATTCCCATTAAGGGACGGGCTGGAAGTTACAATCCTTGGACTCAAGAGCTCTCCGTTCAGTGTACGTTCCCTTAGTTCCAGGTGAGATGGGTGTCCCAGCATACCCCTGATGGTAGTAATGCCATTGGAGAGGTATAAGAAAAGAGTTTCTTCGATCCTGGTCTGGGAGGTTGGGGGAGACGGGATATGAGCGTGCATTTCCGATAGGCCCGGAAGGATAAATTGATCTTCTGCATCGATTCGATTTTTATAATCCTCAGGGTTTTTCAGTTGACCTGAAATGCTTGTGAATGCACCTGAATCAATTACAATATGTTGAGCCTTTGCGATTACTCCGTTTCTAACATCAACCACGTTCACATTGGTGATCAGTAAGGCTGTCGAACTTACTTTCTCCTGGGACTGTATGCACGATAAGAAAAGGACACTAAAGCAAACAACAATTAAGTTTTTCATAATCGTATCATTTATGTTCTCGATTTGACACCGGCTTCACATAGCTGGATTATTTCTTTGATCCTTCTTGCCCTTGTCTCTGGTCTTTTAGCCTGATTAAGCCAATAGAGATAGGACTTTTGATAGGTACGGCTATAATTTGCGTAATTTTTATATGCCGTTGAATTTTTATCGAACGCCTGTTGCAGATCTATTGGTACGACGCCGTTCTCTACATCATCCAAGGCCGTCCAGGAACCATCTTTTTTTGCTTCCGCAATCTTATTTAAGCCGCTTTTGTGTATCAAACCAGAGGAATGCAATTCTTTTATATATGTTTTATTGAGTTTGCTCCAGGTGCTCTTAGGTTTTCTCTGGCAGAAATACTGTCTGCGTTTACCTTCGCCCAGGCTTTTCACAGTGCTGTCTATCCATCCGAAACACAAGGCAACTCTTACAGCATCTTCCCAACGCATACTCGCTTTCTCATGACCTACTTTGTATAAGATTAAATTTATACCCGTTTTATTGTCGTGATATTCCTCCAGCCACTGCCGCCAGTGATCCGCAGATTCGAAATATACTTCTGGTATGTCATTTAAACCGGGCACTTCTTCTTTAACGTTCAATGGTTGGTGAATCCAACTGTGTTTGGCTATATTTAAGGCTATTTCAAAAAGCTACATCAATATACCAATTATTTGATAGTCTTAGGAAGGCAGTTTGTCAATTTTGAACTGGTGAAGACTGTCACAGGTTAAAAACATCTGAAGTAAAATGAACTTGATCCGAAGGAATACGTACGGCTTGTTAGTTATTATACTAATCGGGCTTGTACTGATTGGTTGCCAGAATAAAAGGGAAGGCAACCCTAAAGTATTGGTCTTTTATAAGACCATGGGTTTTAAGCATGAATCTATTCCCGCAGGAATAGCCGCAATTCAGGAATTAGGCGAAGCACATAATTTTGAAGTCGATACTACCAGGAACGCTTTGTTATTTGATGAAGATAACCTCAAACGATATGCTGCGATCATTTTCTTAAGCACTACAGGAGATGTTCTAGATCACCTACAGGAAGCGGCTTTTGAACGCTATATTCAGGCCGGAGGAGGATTTGTTGGAATTCATGCGGCTACAGATACGGAGTACGATTGGAATTGGTACGGCAGGCTGGTTGGAGCCTATTTTGAAAGTCATCCTCCGGGGGTTACCGAGGCCGCATATCACATCAAAGACGCTGACTTTGCCGCTACTTCAATTTTTGCTGATACAATATGGCATCGCACAGATGAGATGTACAATTTTAAAAAGATCAATCCTGATGTCCATGTTATCATGACAATAGATGAATCTACTTATGAAGGCGGAACGAACGGGGCCTATCACCCGATGAGCTGGTATCATGAATACGATGGTGGCCGATCTTTTTATACCGCCCTGGGGCATACAAACGAAAGTTTTTCAGATGAGTTGTATTTGAAACATATATTGGGTGGGATACAATATGCCATTGGAGAAAATCTGGAGCTTGAATATAAGAAGGCTTCCAGTCAGATTCCGCCAGACCAGGATCGGTTTAGCAAAGAGGTTCTTACTATCGGTAAATTCTATGAACCCACTGAGATGACCATTCTTCCCAACAACGATGTCCTGATAGCCCAGAGAAGAGGTGAGCTTATGCTTTATCAAGAAGAAACCGGAGAATTAGAACAAATAGCTTCATTAGATGTATATCATACGTCTTTAGAAAAACCCGGTCTGAATGTTGAAAATGGACTGATGGGACTTCAAAAAGATCCGGATTATTTGGTTAATCACTGGATCTATTTATACTATTCCCCCGCAGGTACTAATTGGGTTAACCGACTGTCCAGATTTAAGTATTTTGATGGAGAATTTGATGTAGCTTCAGAGCAGGTGATCCTTGAAGTGGAGACCGACAGGGAAGTTTGTTGCCATACCGGTGGTTCAATTGCCTTTGGCCCTGATAAACTTCTATATCTTTCCACTGGCGATAATTCAACACCATTTGATGAAATAGGGGTACCCTTTGTTAACCATGGTTTTGCACCCCTGAACGATATCCCGGGGAAACAAAATTTTGATGCCGCAAGATCTTCAGGAAATTCAAATGATTTACGGGGTAAGGTACTGCGTATTAAAGTCAATGATGATGGTACCTACGACATACCAGCCCAAAATCTTTTCCCGATTGGGACAGCTAAAACCAGACCAGAGATCTATACCATGGGTCATCGGAATCCCTATCGGATCTCGGTAGATCAAAAAAACGGAAATCTATACTGGGGCGACGTGGGTCCGGATGCGCAGGGCGATAGTCTTGCAACCAGGGGACCACGTGGATATGATGAGGTTAATCAAGCTACAGAAGCAGGCAATTTTGGTTGGCCCTTCTTTATTGCCGATAACCAACCCTATGTCAATTATGATTATCAAACCGGAAAGAGTGGCGAGGCCTTTGATCCGGATTCACCTGTAAATAATTCTGCGAATAATTCGGGTATCACCGAACTCCCCAGGGCCATGCCGGCTTTTGTTTATTATCCTTATGCACCTACAGCCGAATTTCCACAGATTGGGACCGGTGGTAGAAATGCAATGGCAGGTCCTGTTTTCTATTCGGACCAGTACGATGGTGCTGATAATCTACCAGCTTATTTCGACGGAAAATTATTGATCTATGATTGGATGAGAGGTTGGATGAAAGCTGTTAGTTTTTTCGAAGATGGTGCTTTTAACAAGATGGAACCATTCGCAAACGGTGTTGAGATCAACAGTCTGATCGATATGGAAATGGGACCTGATGGCAGGCTCTATTTATTGGAGTACGGCACCGGATGGTTTACTGCCAATCCCGACTCAGGCTTGAGTTATATTGCCTATAACGGAGGAAACAGACCACCCGTTATCGACCATTTAATTGTCGACAAGGATTCTGGTGGGCTACCATTAAAGATCAATCTGGAGACAAAGGCAAGAGATCGTGAAAAGGATCCCATAACCTATATTTGGGATCTCGGTGATGGAACAACCAGTGAAACGGAAGAAGCTCAATTATCTCATGAATATATTGAAGCCGGGGAATACGAGGTCTCGGTGAGCGTAAAAGATAGCCATGGCGCTGTCGCCAGGAGCG
>JBPCUI010000102.1:0-10960 GCA_051011235.1 Flavobacteriaceae bacterium | reverse complement strand
ATTCAACTGGGGGCCGACTTTTTCTTTTCAAATTTTTTAAAGGAACTTATTCGATACCAGTCCATCTCCTTCCCCGAGTTAAACGTGGATCCGGATACTGATTACAAACGGATCGGCTTGTTTTTGGGTCATGAACTGTTTATATCCAAATTGAGTATCATCGCCCAACTGGGCTACTATGTATATTATCCATTTGATTTTGAAGGAAAAACGTATGTGAGAATTGGACTAAAACACTATTTTGGAAAAAAGTGGTTTGGAGCAATCACTTTAAAGTCGCATGCTGCAAAAGCAGAAGCGGTAGAATTCGGTATTGGAATTAGATTGTAATAAGCGTATGCAAAAAACGTGCATAAAAGAAAATATCAATAGGGCTTTACGCTATATACTCATATTATTTGGCGTTTTGAATATGCTGGGTATTTCTTCTTGCAATGGAGAAAATGTGCCCGACTGTTTTAGAAATGAAGGGACAATAGTACGAGAACAAGTTACGGTGGCCGGGTTTGATAGAATTACTGTATTTGAGAATATTGAGTTAATCATAATCCAGGGAACAGAACAGAAAGTGGAAATTGAAACTGGTGAATTTCTGCGCAAAGATGTGAGTGCTAATGTAGAAGACGGAAGATTGATATTACGCAATAAGGCCAGTTGTAATTTCTTTAGAGAATACGGAAATACCAGGATTTTTGTTACTACACCCGATCTCAGGGAAATTAGAAGTAGTACAGGGTTTCCAATACGGAGCAACGGATTACTTTCATTTTCAGATCTCTCGTTGTTTTCCGAAAGTTTTATAAATTCTGAAAGCGAAACAACCGACGGTTCTTTCGATCTGGAATTGAATACACAGTCTGTAAGGCTGGTGGTGAATGGGATAGCCTATTTTCAACTAAGCGGAGCTACTGAAAATCTCAATATCACCATTGCAGCCGGAGATTCGAGGATTGAGGCCGAGACCCTCATGGCTCAGAATGTAACGATAGATCATCGAGGGTCTAACGACATTAGGATTAACCCTCAACTGTCTTTACAGGGCGTTATCCGGGGAACTGGCGATGTGATCAGTTTTAATCGTCCTGATACGGTTGATGTAGAAGTGATCTTTAGGGGAAGATTGTTGTTTGAAGACTAGCATTAATACACTTTGTGTTGAATAATAAATAAGTTTTGAGGCCTTTTAGAAAGTTTCTCAGAGATTTTATGTCTTCTCAACGATTGTTGAGAGGTGCTCCGTTAGTGGGGAGACTCGCTGAAGCTGAAGCAATACTTTCCCGATTGGTTGGCGAAAAACAGTTACCGGGAATGGTCGTTGATGTCCGTAAAAATGGTGAGAAATACTTTCAAAAGGGATTTGGTAACGCCCATGCGAAAAGCAAAAAAGTGGTTGATCCGGGGAGAACATTGTTCAGAGCTGCAAGCGCTTCCAAACCCATTGCTGCTACTGCCCTGGGAAGAATGGTAGAAGCCGGTCTTATAGATCTCGACGCTTCGTTCTATGATTACGCGCCTTATTTCCCAAAGAAGAAATATGACTTTACTATCAGACAGTTGGCTTCCCATACTGCGGGGATACGAGGATACAAAGGCAAGGAGTACGCGCTAAACCGCCCCTATACCATTAAAGATAGTCTGAGCATATTTAAAGAGGATGCTCTGTTATTTCCTCCTGGAACTTCTTATCATTACAACAGTTATGATTGGGTACTTGTCTCCCTCGCTATGGAGGAGGCCAGCGGGATTCCTTTTGACGAATATGTGAGGAAGGAAGTATTAATACCGCTCGGGATGGATCATACAAAACCCGAGGTCCCAAGAGATCCGGACAAATATATAGCTGAATTTTATACGAAAACCTCCAGCGGTTTTAGAAAATCCACTACGGTTGATAACCGCTATAAACTAGCCGGAGGTGGATATTTGACTACCGCTGCCGATCTCTCGATCTTAGGACAATCTTATCTGACTAAAACCTTCCTGAAACCTGAAACATATGTAGAATTCCTAAACCCGTTGACGATTAACGGAACCTCTACCTACTATGGGCTTGGATGGGAAGTGAGCCTGGATAAAAGTGGAAATCCATATTTCGGACATACCGGAAATAGCATTGGGGGGTACAGCAACTTTTATATATACCCGGAAAATGATCTCGTGGTTAGCATCCTGATTAATTGCACAGATCCAAAGGTACAGGCGGTATTGGACGAAGTAATATTAATTTGGTTAAGTGCTGAACCAATTATATAGATGAATCAGCTTGTTACCTCTAAAAACAGGCTTTCCAGATTCTTATTCTTTCGACTTAGCTGCAGTGTCTTTAATTCATTGTCGTGTGCAAAGTCAAATACTATCGGCCGCATATCTTGCCGTGTACTAAAAGTGACTTCATACACGAAACCTTTAGTGTTTTTTACTTCTTTTACGTGTGGTAGTTTTTTGAGTAATTCATCTTCAACCCTGTAATCAAATTCTACTTCAATAAGCTGCTCTTCTCCTTCGCGGAGATCAGACAGAGCAGCGTCGGCTACTAATTTTCCTTTGTTGATAATAAGTACCCTATCACAGACAGCTTCTACTTCTTTTAGAATATGCGTGGATAATAAAATTGTCTTTTCCTCACCGATCTTCCTGATTAGTTTTCTTATTTCAATTAACTGATTAGGATCCAAACCAGTGGTAGGTTCGTCGAGGATAAGGACTTCAGGATCGTGCATTAAAGCAGCAGCTAAGCCCACCCGTTGACGGTATCCTTTGGACAGCTGGTTAATTTTTTTATGTGATTCAGCTTTAAGTCCGGTTTGTTCGATCACTAAATCAATTCGCTCTTTGGAAACCTCATACAAGGACGCGTGAAATCCTAGGTATTCTTTAACATACATATCCAGGTAAAGTGGATTGTGTTCTGGCAGGTATCCAATACTCTTTCTGGCCCTCTTTGACTCGTTTATAACATCAAAAGTGCCTACTTCCGCCTCACCGCTATCGGCCGTGCTATAGGTAGTCAAAATGCGCATCATTGTGGTTTTGCCAGCACCATTTGGTCCCAGGAAACCTACTATTTCACCTTTCTTGATAGAAAAAGAAACATCATCGAGGGCATTTTGAGATCCAAAGGTCTTGCTAATGTGTTTTGCGCTAATCGACATGGTAATTGTTTTACGGCATAAAAATAATGAATGCGATTATTAATTCTTTTCCTGGATGGCGAAATTAAGAATGATTTATACCTAAACATATCTATTTCAATCCATTATTCTCAAAAAATACCGCTTCTGGAAAATATATTTTCAAGAAGAAGCCCGATTGATAGAAAATTCAAAAAAAGAAAGGCTCGATGCGCAATATTTAAAATTAATAGCTACTTTAGCCCAGTCAAATTGAAAACAATGACTCGTAATTATTTCTGGAATGGGTTTTATTTTTACTTCTTTTCTTCAAGAGGAGCGGGACTATTCTAGATGATAATATTAAAGATATCAAATGAAGTCCCGTATAAACCGGGGCTTTTTTTTTGAGTTGAATTTGATTTACAATGGGTTTAAAAATTGCAATACAAGGGATTAAAGGATCCAATCACCACAGGGTAGCCGACGAGTTCTTCGGTGAAGACATCGAACTGGTAGAATGTTTGTCTTTCCACGAATTGGTCGACGTACTTCTGGACAAAAAAGCAGACAAAGGTGTGATGGCGATCGAGAATTCTATCGCAGGCTCTATTCTCCCCAACTACTCATTGGTCTACCGGAACAAATTGCATATTATAGGAGAGCACTACCTGCATATAAACCACAATCTAATGGTGCTCAATGGTCAAAAACTTTCAGAAATAAAAGAAGTACGATCCCATCCAATGGCATTGTTGCAATGCAGGGAATATCTCAAAAAGCAGCCTCATATTAAAATGGTGGAAGATGTGGATACAGCAGAAACAGCAAGGCAGATCCAGGCCGGGCAAATAACCGGTGTGGCCGCAATTGCTCCTAAGGCTGCGGCCGATCTGTACGGCCTGGAGATCATTGCGCCTGAAATTCAGACGATTAAAAATAATGCTACCCGATTCATCGTCATTAAAAGAAAAAATAAAGCCCTCCCCAAAGAAGAGATCAATAAGGCATCAGTTCGTTTTATTACGGATCACAAGAGAGGTAGTTTGGCCACGGTTTTGAATGTGATGAGTGATTGCAGCCTCAATCTTACAAAGATTCAATCTCTACCGATTATAGAAACTCCCTGGAAATATGCATTTTTTGTCGATGTAACTTTTGATGATTATGAGAATTATTCCAAGGCAAAATCTCTTTTAAAGATCATGTCTGAAGAATTTCAAACGCTGGGAGAATATAAAAACGCGCGAATATGACTGCAACAGCAGACAGACTGCGCACCGTGGAAGAATACTACTTCTCCAGAAAACTGAGGGAAGTTAGAGAGCTAATCTCAAAGGGACGGCCCATTATAAATATGGGGATCGGAAGCCCGGATCTGTCACCTTCGGACGCAGTTATTTCATCTTTTCAGAGCTCGGTGAAGGAGGCTGGCGCGCATCAGTACCAGAGTTACCAGGGACTACCCGAACTTCGCAAGACCATTGCAGAATTCTACAACGCTAAATTTGGTGTGGAAGCCGATCCCGATAGTGAAATATTACCATTGATGGGTTCCAAGGAAGGCATTATGCATATCAGTATGGCATTTCTAAACATTGGAGACGAGGTATTGATTCCAAACCCGGGATATCCAACATATACAGCTGTTACTAAACTTGTGGGTGGTGTTCCTAAATTTTATGATCTGAAGGAGGAAAATAACTGGTTTCCTAATTTGAAGGAACTTGCAAAACAAGACCTTAGCAAGGTAAAACTTATGTGGGTAAGTTATCCGCACATGCCAACCGGTGCTTCTGCCTCCAAAGCTAATTTGACAGAACTGGTCGGATTTGCAAAGAGACAAGGTATATTGTTGGTAAACGATAATCCATACAGCTTTGTACTGAGCAAAAATCCAATAAGCCTGCTGTCGGTAGACGGTGCTGATACAACAGCTCTCGAACTTAACTCACTGAGTAAAACCTTCAATATGGCAGGTTGGAGAGTGGGTATGGTATTAGGGAATTCACGGCTGGTAAATGCCGTTTTAAAAGTGAAAAGCAATATGGATTCCGGGATGTTTTACGGGATCCAAAAAGGAGCTATTGTTGCACTTAGAAGTGGAAAAGATTGGTTTGATAAGCTGGACGAAATCTATGAAACTCGTCGTAAGTTAATGCATGAACTATCGGATAAACTGCGGTGTACTTATGATCCAAATGCGGTGGGAATGTTTGTTTGGGCCAAATTGCCTGAAGGTTCGCCCGACTCAGAAACATTTATAAATCAGGTTTTATACGATAAAAATATTTTTATAGCTCCAGGCACTGTTTTTGGAACCAATGGTGAAGGATATATCCGATTTTCACTATGTGTCGAAAAAGAAAAGATTACGGAGGCTATCGATAGATTTTAAATTATGAAAGTATATGTAATTGGTATTGGATTGATAGGCGGTTCCATGGCGAAAGACCTGAAGGCTCATTATCCGGATGTGGAAATCTATGGTATCGACGTAAATGAGCGTCATTTAGAAGAAGCTTTAAAGCTTGGAATAATAGATAATGTTGCTGGCTTTAATGAACTAATACACGCCGATCTGGTACTGATCACTACACCTGTAGATGCACTTATCAAAGAATTGCCAAAAGTCTTGGATATTGTAAAGGAGGAGACCCTGGTGATCGATGCAGGATCTACCAAAGAAATCTTATGCAGGCTCGTGGAGAATCATCCCAGGCGAAGAAACTTTTTGGCCTGTCACCCAATTGCGGGAACCGAATTTTCAGGGCCTGCAGCAGCGTTGAGAGGTTTATTTGAGGGCAAGACCAATATCATTTGCGAAGTCGAGAAAACTGGTTTTAAACTTCAGGAGAGAGGCCTGGAGATCTTTGGAAAAATGGGAATGCGCATTCGATATATGAATCCGTTGGCTCATGATAAACACATCGCCTATGTCTCCCATTTGTCACATATCAGTTCGTTTATGCTGGGGAAGACGGTGATAGAGAAAGAAAAGAACGAACGCGATATCTTCGATATGGCGGGAAGTGGATTTGAAAGCACTGTCCGATTAGCGAAAAGTTCACCAGCTATGTGGACTCCTATTTTCGAACAAAATAAGGACAATGTACTTGAGATTCTGGAGGCCTATATTGAGAATTTAAAAGAGTTCAGAAAAAAACTCCAGCAGAACGATTACAAAGGCATATATGCCGAAATGGATAATACGAACAAGATCAGAGAGATTCTAAAAGGAATCCCGCTCAACAAAACATAATTAGAACAAAATGAAGAATTCAAAAGAACTGCGTACTTGGCTGGACGATCTCGCATTACCTCACCCACTGGTTATTGCAGGACCCTGTAGTGCTGAAACCGAGGACCAGGTTTTAACCATTGCGAACGATTTAAAAGATACGGATGTCAATTTCTAGAGAGCAGGTATCTGGAAGCCAAGGACACGCCCGGGAAATTTTGAAGGGGTTGGGGCCATTGGCCTGCGCTGGTTGAGGCGTGTCAAGGAGGAGACCGGGCTGAAAACAGCTATTGAAGTGGCTAACAAGAACCACGTAGACCTGGCAATGGAAAACGACATTGATTTGTTGTGGATTGGTGCCCGTTCAACAGTCAGTCCGTTTATTGTTCAGGAGATTGCCGATGCCCTGAACGGGACCGACAAAATTGTACTGGTTAAAAACCCGGTAAATCCGGATCTGTCTCTTTGGCTGGGAGCCGTGGAACGTCTTCATTCTGCCAATATCAAAAACCTGGGTGTAATTCACCGCGGCTTTTCTACCTATGAGAAGAGCAAATACAGAAATATACCCGAATGGCAATTGGCCATCGATCTGCAGTCCAGATTTCCCGATCTGCCCCTGATCAATGATCCCTCCCATATATCGGGCAAACGCGATATGATCTTCGATATTTCTCAGACAGCATTGGATCTTAACTATGACGGGCTTATGATTGAAACCCATTGTGATCCGGTTAATGCGTGGAGTGATGCCGCGCAACAGGTTACTCCCAAAAGACTCGTGAAGATTATGGAAGACTTACGCATAAGGAAAGAAACAGATCAGGAAGCAGAATACAGGAGCAAACTCAGTAACCTCAGGGCCCAGATCGATATTCTTGACAATCAGATTATCGATACGCTTGGAAAACGGATGAAAGTTTCAGACGGAATCGGGGAAATCAAGAAGGAACGAAATGTTGCTGTTCTGCAAACCAACCGATGGAACTCAATTCTTGGTCATATGATCCTTGAAGGAGAATCCAGGGGGCTGAGTGAAGAATTTGTATTGCGCATGTTTAAGGCAATTCACCAGGAATCTATTAATCATCAGGAAAAGATTATAAACTCCTGAAAGTTTCTCCAAAATAATCCTTGCTAACTGTAACAAAAACAGGGTTGTACTATCTTTAATATATCTGTACAGCTAAACAATATACCTATGCTTTTTTTTCACCCGCCTAAATCCGTTGTGGCAATTATTTTTTGCGCCTCAATGGCCTGGACGAGCTATGGGCATAATGGCGCTATCGCATACGCCTACCCGATGGAATCGGTAACGGTTGATGCCGATCTCAGCGATTGGCCTGCCGGCTTGGAGAAATATCCGATTTCCTATTATCAATTCGGGTTTAAGCCAGAATCGACAGACGATATCAGAGGGTATTTTATTATAGGATACAATCAAGAACTTCAAGAAGTGTACATAGGTGTCGAAATGGTCGATGACACCTATATCCGCAATAAAGAGAATCCTGAATACTGGGCACACGATATGCAGGTATTATACATAGATCCACAGCATAAGGCAGAAAGCACCGGAGTATTTGCTTTAGAAGTGAATGAATATTTTAGAAAGATCGTGGATCATGAAGTCAATTGGGATCCGTTTGTATTAAATGCTTCTTGGGAAATGGTCAGCGTAAAAGCCCAAAATACAGCAAATAGCACGATCTATGAGTGGAAGATTAAACTCGAGAATTATATCAGTGAAGGCAGAACTCTGGGGTTCGATTACGTAGTGTTCGATAAGGACAGTAAGAATGGAAATTCGAATACCATTGGATGGGGTTCTGATGAAGGTGTAAAACACGAGTGTTCCAAATGTTTAGGAGATATAGTGCTGATGCCTCCAAATGACAGCTATTCTCTAGTTGAAGGAACAGTAGAAACCGATATAAATAAGATTTTTCCAAGAACCGTTCGATTGAAGTCTGAAGAAAACCCTTCGGCTTTTGTGAATACAGTTGTTGATTCTACCGGAGTATACCGGACTAAAATTCGCCCTGGAAAGTACCTGGTTGAAGTCCCTGCAGCTATGGTTGAGGTAGATGAAGAAATATACCGGTTGGCCGGGAATAACACGATCAGGGTGAATTCCATGCCGAACCAGCCTTCAGAAGCCTCAGGTGCATTGAAGGTATCGGTTATTCCACGGCCGGATCTGATCCCCGAAAAGGGTTTGTTACATGATTTTAATAGTGAGAAGGAAGCCAAACTTAATCAAATTATCGAGGCTTATAGCAGGTATTACGGCATAGCGGGCATTTCATTTGCATTAATAAAAGACGGACAGCTATTCTATCACAAAACCTATGGTTATAAAAACAATTCGAACAAGGCATTAGTAGATCATGAGACTCTCTTCGAAGCAGCTTCTATCACGAAACCGGTTTTTGCCTATGTTGTATTAAAACTAGTGGAAAAGGGAGTTATAGAAATGGACAAGCCTTTGGCAGAATACCTGCCCTTCGAAGATTTGGAGGAATATCCAGAATACAAAAAGATGACAGCCAGGCATGTGCTGATACACAAAACCGGTTTGCCTAATTGGGGAAGGCAAATGGAATCGAGCCCCGGAGAAAAATACGGGTATTCTGGCGAAGGATTTGAATACCTCAAGAGAGTCGTTATGCATATTACCAACAAGGAAGCTGATAAAATTATCGATGAAGAACTAAAAACACCAGGGAACATTTCACATATGCAGTTTAGGGATAATCCGGGCTTGCGAAAGGTAGCAGCTTCAGGGCATATAAATGAATCCCCTACAGTCCGCTTTTTGCCGCAAAAGCCTGGAATGGCCTGGAGCATGTATACCGAAGCCTCGGAATTTTCAAAGTTCGCCCTTACCCTATTGCACAGAAAGGGCCTGAATGAAGCAAGCTTTGACGAGATGATGGAATTTCATTCGGATTACCCGGAAGACGAGCAACGAAGCGAAGTGCATAGAGAAGGTATGGGTCTGGGTATTGCTTTACGCGATTCGGATTATGGTAAAGTATTTGGTCATGGAGGGAATAACGGAGATTTTAAATGTATGTTCGAAGTGTATAAAGATCTGGGCATGGGCTATATTATGTTTACAAATTCAGACACCGGAGATCAATTGACCGACGATTTGGCCCAGATTTTGATTGAAGGTAAGACAAGAACCGAAGTAAGTGGTTCTAAGGAATGAATCTCGTCAGGGGTTCAATATGAATAACAAAGAAACTTATAAAACAGACACTATAATTATGAAAAATTTTGCATTAGTATTTATTGGACTGATCTCTTTTTCGGTCTTCTCACAGGATATTGTAAACAAAGAGGTGGGAGATTTTAATGAGATCAAAGTCTACGACCTCATTGAAGTAAATCTTATCCAATCAGACAATAACCGGATCTTTATCAAGGGCGATAATGTTTATGACATCAAATGGGTAAATAAAGAAGGGGTATTAAAACTCAAGATGCAACTCGAGAAGAAGTTTAGTGGAGAGAAAACCCTGATAGAAGTCTATTATCGCCATCTGGATGTCGTAGACAGCAATGAAGGGGCAAAGATTGTTTTCAACGAAACAATGAAGCAGGACGATATTGAACTTAGGGCCCAGGAAGGCGGCAGGATAAAAGCCGGAATAGAAGTCGATTACGCACAAATCAAAGCCGTAACAGGCGGTGTGGTAGAGGCATCAGGTCTTGCCAAGAAGCAATCCGTAAGCCTTAGCACCGGGGGGATGTTCCGGGGGCAGGAACTCAGAACAGAGCGCAGTACCGTAAAAATATCGGCAGGAGGGGAAGCAGAATTACATGCAACTACCAGAGTCGAGATAGACGTCACAGCAGGAGGGAACGTATATGTTTACGGTAACCCGGCTGAAGTTGAAAAAAACACCTTTGCAGGTGGCAAGATTTATTTTAGAGATTAACTCCATACAATCCCCGGTTTCTACCGGGGATTATTATTAGAACTTTATTTATTTTCTAAAGATATAACGGGTAATAAAAATACCTTGATTATCTCCTTTCCCTGAACTTTCAACAGCACTATTCACAAAGGCCAGTTCCCATCCATTAGCAATCATGGTATTGATCATCGATGTGATCATCGTATCATTGGCAGCAATGTTCTGAAACCTGATACCGCCGATGTTGTAGAAGTTAAGAAGTTTGGTTTCTTCGTAGTCTTTAACGCGAATTTCACCCCGGTCCGATTTGTTCCTGTCTCCGCTTTCGGCCGATTGTACACTTGTAAAATCGAGATAGTTTTTTTCGTCAAGAGAATTTACAATACGAGATCTTCCCACACCATTGGGTACGATAGATTCAACACTGGTAATAACCTTATATTGTTGTGCCTGTATCTCGAAGCAAGCTATTAAGGTGATCAAGGCCGTAAACACAAATTTTTTCATGTGGTTTAATTATTAAGGATTAATGGGTTGATGTCCTGTAAAATTAGGACGAAGAGTTAAAGTAAAATTGTTTCTTTGTATAGAAATACCAACATTAAATGCGAGGGATTGTTTATAAGTCTACAGGTACCTGGTACACCGTTAAAACAGACGATGGGACATTCTATAAT
>JBPCUI010000101.1:0-3520 GCA_051011235.1 Flavobacteriaceae bacterium | reverse complement strand
GTTGGAACCTGCAGCCTCGGCTTCTGCGGTTGTGCGTTTTTCCCATACCATGGCAATGATATTACCATTGGGTAACATCTCCACGTCGTGATGAATCACGTAATCTTCGGTGGAATAATCAAAATTCCATAATATGTTGCTATCCTTGTCAATAAGCTGAATTTTGCCACCCTTGCCGCCAAAATTAATGAGCGGGGCATCGGCTTCGAGGATGGCGAGTAGCCGACCGTCGGGCAGGAGGAAAACATCGTTACCAATATTATTACCCAGGGTCCATTCATGTTGTAAGACCGCATCCTTGTCCATGATATACGCGCGATTATTTCCCGCATCGTTTACCAGGACATAGCTATCCTCAACATATTCACTGTTAAAAAACTCCACTTCACCTTCACGATCTGTGGTGTCCTCCTCCATTTCCTCATCATCATTTTCATTGCCGGACTCTTCATTATCACTGTCTTGATCACCGACTTGCGAAACAGGTTCTTCTGTAATGGGGTCCTCACTGGTACAGGAAATAAGAGTGAAAAGGAAAATGAAAGCAAAAAATAATCTCAAGGGCTTTATATGATTCATCTCCATAGCAATCAGGGGATAAATTTACGATTAAATATTTATTGTTCCATATCAATAGCTCTTCGAAACAAGGGTCATTGTGGGTAAGTGATCGGGCGATTAGCCTTAAGAATATTTGGAATTAGAGCAACCAAGCACCAAAAAAAAGCTGCCCCATAGGGCAGCCTTTGATAAGTTTTAAATACGATTATCAGAAATCAGAACAGTAGTCCAGAAATTCTGTATCGGCAGTCGGTGAAGGCCCTACATCGAGGATTACAGTACTATTAGGGTTCGTTACCTGAAAAGTAACTTCACTATCCCAGTCACCTGATCGATAGATAATAGAAAGCTCAGTATTAGCTCCGGTTATTTCGAAAGTTTCTGAATTGGAACTTCCCTGGGCTTGTGTTATTAAGAAACTGGTAGTTGTACCGTCAATAGATACATCTAATGTAGCTCCATTCCATCCATCACCATAGGAATCCTGCATATCCACAGTCCAGGTACCCACTGTACCTGCTTTGGGCGGACAAACAATATTGGCTCTGTAGTTCAATGGTGAAGCGAAAAACGATCCACCGGATACCGTACCAGCCAGGTCAGTATTGGTCCAGGATCTTCCGTCTGTAAGATTGATTACCTGTCGGAAATTAATCTGATCACTGGCATAAGCAGTTGAGAAGGGTAATCCCAGTGCGTCGAGCGCTTCCTGGTAAGTCACTTCATAATCTACTCTTGGCAAGCCCCAGACACCACCTTCAAATTCAGAAATACCAACAGTGGCCAAAAGGACTTCATCGGTTTCTATAGTACCATCTGACGGAGTATTATCAATGAAATCAACATATACTTCAACATCCCTGAACAATTCACCATCCGCCTCATCCTGCGCTTCCCATGTAACAGCCCAGACAGATGCCGGATCGTTAAAGACAAAGGAATTTGGATCATTAGTTATTGTCCTGAGAATAGCTCCTCTTTCTACAGTTGCAAATATTTCGTCTACCAATTTATCATCCGATGAACAGGAAGCAAATAGAACCGCTGCGACCAAAAAAGCTATTAGAAATTTATTTTTAATCATATTTTATAGAATTATCTTTTATTAGTCTTCATTTTTTAATTGGCAGTTGGTAGCACACTAGATCCCAAAATACAGGTTGTGGCTGGTCGCTCTTTCGACTAATATTCTGGAATCGGTTTACCGCATTATTAGGGTAAAACATCGATGTGATAAGCGTATTTAAATCCGGCATCAATTTCTTGATGCCGGATCTTATTGTAAAATTTATTTAATGTTTGATAACATTGTTTATCCTATTGCTTAACCAGATTGATAGTCGCCTGGGCCGTACCTGTACCGCAATCATCAGCAGTATCAGATGTGAAAGTGATATCGAAATCTGAATCGTCCGGATTTACAGGATCGAATGTCTCACTGACATCTGCAGGGCCACTAAATATTGTGCCTCCACATCCTGCACCCACACTTTGATCGGGCAGCATGATTATTTCATTACATACAAACTGGAATTGGTGATCTACAGGACCAAACCCACCGAATGCCGGGAAGGTTGTGATGTTGCGGATTACTCTGGTAACGTTGTCTATGGCGTCTATCTGGTATATACCATCTGAATAGTCACTTACACCGAAAATACCAGGAACAGTTTGTGTCAATTGATACATGCCTGTGTACAAAGTATCGGAAGGTAACAGAACTATTAACGAGACTCTATAATTCAATGGTGAGGCAAAGAAAGATCCGCCGGAAACTGTTCCTGCCAAATCAGTATTTGTCCACATCCTGCCGTCTGTGAGTTCAAGCTCCAAACGGAGATTAAACTGATCCCCGCAGTTGTAGTCACCTAGTTGTAACCCACCTAAGGCCGCAGCTACTTCAGCAAGCGAAGTAGAGAACGTTGTTCTGGGCAGACCCCATACACCACCTTCCCACACGGATGCGGGCAATGTTTGTAAGAGTACTTCAGCAGGATCATTACCAGATCCGGTATTATCAACCAGGTCTGCATAAACCCGCACTTCTCTTAAAAGTGCGCCGTCTTGTTCATCCTGTGCTTCCATTTCGATGGTAATCGTCTCCGTGTCGTCAACAACATTCCACGATCCGCCTTCCAGAGAAATAGTTCTAACTATAGCACCTCTTGTTACGGTCGCAAATATTTCGTCTACTAATTTGTCATCCGTTTTACAGGAAGCAAATAGTACGGCTACGACCAAAGCTATTAGAAATTTATTTTTATACATAATTATCTTTTTAGTCTTCATCAGTTTAGTTAGAGCCTGGAAGCCCGTTAGTGTCCCAGAATACAGGTTCTGACTGTGTTGCCTTCTGGCTGATATTCTGGTTTCTGTTTACCGCATTATTCGGGTAATACATTGACGTTATAAACGTACTTGGATCCGGTTCCCGGTTAGGTTTCATATTATCCGGGAAATTGGTTCTTCTGTAGAAGTTATAAGGTTCTACACCATTTCCGAAATTAGCTCTGAACACCTGTTCACCTAGAATATTCCAACGATCAGCATTACTTCCAACAGCCCATTCAGCTGCTAGTAGAACCAGAAAGTCGGAAAGATCAGTTTGACTAGGTTCAAATGATGTATCTGCAGTGCCTTCTCTTCCGACAAAGAATTCCTGAACCTTTGCCATCTGCTGACTAAACCCTTCCTGCATTGCAGCTAATGCACCTGCTTGATCACCGCCAACCAATGCCCATTCTGCAAGCCAGAATTGAACATTAAAGGACGAAAGCAATACACTTACTCCGGAACCTCCGGCACCGGAAGTTGGAGTTTGAGGAGTAAAGCTGTCATCATCAAAAGTACCTCCGAAAGGATAAACCCCTGGGAGAACCCTTAAAAGGCCATCCGGAGGAATACCTTCATTATCACCATGATCACGACCCCAGAAACCATTCGGCAAGTAGCAGAATGG
>JBPCUI010000100.1:0-8075 GCA_051011235.1 Flavobacteriaceae bacterium | reverse complement strand
TATCTCAACTGCTTACTCCGTAACTCACTTATTTTAAAGGTCCCCGGATCGTTGTTTTTATCAAAATATTTATAGATAGCAGTATCGTAATGCGAGGACACATTAAATGCCTTTCTCGCAAAAGACTTCCTCTCTTCCAGGCTAGTTTCTCCCCGGCCATCACTGATAATCTTTAAAAAGCTTTCATAATCGTCCATGGAGGAAACGCAGAGGACATCTTTGTAGTTTTTTGCCGCTGCCCTGATTAATGAGATACCTCCAATATCGATCTTCTCAATGATCTCCTGCTCAGCTGCTCCTTCGGCCACCGTCTTTTCAAAAGGGTAAAGATCCACAATCACAATGTCCAGTTGCGGAATGTCGTACTCTTCCAATTGGGCGACATCACTTTCGTGATCCTGCCTGTTAAGAATACCTCCGAAAACCTTGGGATGAAGTGTCTTCACCCGACCTCCCAGGATGGAAGGATAACTGGTAACTTCTTCAACCGGGATGACTTCGACCCCTAGTTCATTGATAAATCTTTCTGTACCTCCTGTAGAATAGATGGTTATACCCAGATCATCCATCTTCCTTACTAAAGGCTCCAGGCCCTCTTTGTGGTAGACAGAGATCAGTGCCGTTGAGGCTTTTTTTGAAGTGCTCATTTTAGTGGGATTAAGGAAACAAATTTAGTTTTTTAGCCGCTAAAAGTACCTGCGGGTTATTAACAAAATCCCTAAAGTTTTAAAGAATTTTTGCTACCTGCCGGTTAACGAATTCCAGAAAGCGCTCATCTTCTTCAGTAAATGGATCATGCGAATCCGAATCTATATCGATTTGACCGATATTCTCCCCATTCTTAAACAATGGAATTACGATCTCCGATCTGACCGAAATACTACAGGCAATATAATTGTCTTGTGCCAAAACGTCGGGTACGACAAAATTCTGATTACTTACAGCCACTTGTCCGCAGATACCTTTGCCAAATGGTATGATGGTATGTTCGGTTGGTGCCCCGGCGAAGGGCCCGAGTTTGAGCTCTTCTTTCTCCCCGTTTTTAAAATAGAAACCAACCCAGTTATAATGTTGAACGCTTGTCCTTAACAAGTCGCAGATCGCCTGGAGTTTTTTGTTGGTATCCCATGAATTTTTACCGATAATTTCCTCAACATTTGGGATCAGGATGCTATGCATTTTCTTTTTTTTCAAATGTATTAAAATAAGATTATAACTCTGGATAAGGCTATTCTCAACGAATACGAAGAAGGCTAAAATTTCGTTAATCACTTATAATCATACGACTTAAGCGTTTGATTTTTGTAATTTTGCGGCAATGAAGGAGCTACTTCGAAAATTCTGTGCTGTACTGTCGGCCTTGCTGATCCTCGGTTCAACCACTTCCTGGACAGTGGATAAACATTACTGCATGGGCCATTTGGTTGATATAGCCTGGTTCGATGATGCATCGGACTGCGGTATGGCAATGGCAAACTCCGGATTTGAAAATGATGATTCAGCAGATGAAATGTCATGTTGTGATGACGAACTAATCTCGTTAGACGGACAGGATGAATTAAAACTCAGTTTTAGCAATTTTGACCTTGTTGATCATCAGCATTATGTTACTACCGGATATATATGGGAAGACTATTTCATAGCCTATCCGGTTCGAAGCCCTTTACAAACAATCTACCCTCCACCTAAATTAGTGGTTGATATCCAGCTGCTAGACGAGGTGTTTCTGATTTGATCACGCCTTTCCCACCATTCCTTTTTTTGGAATAAACCTATGATAATAACTGTCGTAGTTTATATGCCTGCTTAACAGGCAACTCTCTTAATTTATTATGATCAAATAATGAAACTTAAAATATTAATACTAATAATATTCTCTCCGGGGCTTATGCTCGCTCAGGAGAAGATCCAGGGCATGGTCATGCAAGCAGATACCGATAATGAATACGTTGGGCTGCAAGGTGCCAATGTGTATTGGGAAAATTCGCAATTAGGTACCGTAACCGATAGCGAGGGTAATTTTAGCATTCTCTATTCGGAGACTTATGACAGGCTGATCATTAGTCATGTCGGTTTCAGAACAGATACGATTAAAATAACAGAGCCTCAACTTATTCACCACTTGTTGCAACCCGAGAATTCGCTCGATGAAGTGGTAGTGGAACAGGAGAGGGATGCGGTTCAAAAAATGTATTTAAGTTCTCAAAACATAGTTACAATCAACAGCGCAGAATTACTTAAGGCGGCTTGCTGTAATTTGTCTGAGAGCTTCGAAACCAATCCGGCTATCGATGTGAATTATTCAGATGCCCTTACCGGAACAAAGCAGATTCAGATGTTGGGCCTTACCAGTCCCTATTTGCTGATCACCCAGGAAAATATTCCGATGGTGCGAGGCGCTTCACAAGCCTATGGCCTGACTTTTACTCCTGGTACCTGGGTAGAAAGTATACAGATTACAAAGGGGGCGGGTAGTGTAATGAATGGTTACGAATCTATTTCGGGGCAGATCAATACAGAATTGGTAAAACCATTTTCAGACGATCTCCTTTTTGTAAACGGTTATGCCAACCGGAATGGAAGGTATGAGTTGAATACCCATATCAATGGTAAACTTTCTGAAAAACTGAGTACAGGCATCTATATTCACGGAAATCGAAGAGATCGCAAAGTGGATAATAATAATGATGGTTTCCTCGATGTACCGCTGGCCAACCAGATCAACCTATTAAATCGATGGCAATTTCAGGATCAGAAGAACGGTTGGGTTAGTTTTTTCAACCTACGGTTTCTCAACGATTCAAAACAGGTAGGCCAGACAAATTTTAACCCGGACTCCGACCAAAATACTACCAATTCCTGGGGCAGTGAGATCGATACACAGCGATGGGATACCTCCTTAAAACTGGGCTATGTTTTTCCAAACCTTCCTTTTCAGAGTTTTGGTTTCCAGATGTCGTACAGTGGGCATAGTCAGGAGTCCTATTTCGGATTTAACCGTTACAACATTGATCACAATAGTATATATTCAAACTTGTTGTTCAATTCAATTATAGGAGATACGCGAAATACATTTAAAACCGGGATCACGGTGGCTTATGATTCCTATGATGAATTGGTTAACGCACAGAATTTTAACAGGGTAGACAGGTCTCTGGGTGCATTTTTCGAGTTCAACTATACTAATCTGGAGAAACTAAATCTTACAGCCGGATTACGGATAGATACACATAATCGCCTGGGAACCTTTTTAACTCCCAGAGTTCATCTCAGGTATACGCCATGGGAACGAGGGAGTCTCAGAGGTTCCTTTGGCCGGGGAAAACGGGCCGCAAATATATTTGCCGAAAACCAACAGTTATTTGGTTCGTCCCGGCAGATTCAGATATCGGATATCGGGGGAAGCATCTATGGACTGGATCCGGAAGAAGCGTGGAATTTTGGCCTGAGTTTTCTCCAGGGATTTACCTTGATGGGCCGCCAGGGTAATGTCACTGCCGATTTTTACCGTACCGATTTTGTCAATCAGGTGGTGGTAGATTGGGAAGTACCCACTGAGATCTCGTTTTATAACCTGGATGGCAGTAGTTCTGCGAACAGTTTTCAATTGGAAATCAACTACGAATTGTTGCCACGGCTCGATTTGCGAACGGCTTATAAACATTACGATGTGTCGATAGATTATCGTAACGGGAGTATGCAGAAACCACTGCAGGCGCGAAATCGTTTCTTTGCTAATCTGGGATATCAAACCGTAGCGACAGAAAAAGGAGGACAATGGAAATTTGATTATACGCTGCACAGTTTGGGGGAGCAGCGTCTGCCCAATACATCCTCTAACCCTCCTGAATTCCAACTGGCGATGTATTCTGAACCTTATAGTCTGATGAATGCACAAGTAACTAAGGTATTTTCAAATAGATTTGAAGTTTATATAGGCGGTGAAAATTTAACGAACGTCAGGCAAGACAACCCTGTGCTGGCTGCTTCTGATCCTTTTGGCCCATATTTTGATACAAGTATTGTATACGCTCCTGTATTGGGAAGCATGTATTATATTGGTTTTCGCTTTAATCTATGAAACAATCTAAATTGTATTGACTAATTTTATCATTAAAAGAATTCAGCAATGAAAAATTTAATTACCGTTCTGTTTGCACTTACCATGACGATGGCAGCGGCACAGGACAAAAATAAAAAACTCAGTTTTGAAGTAGACGGCAGATGCGAGATGTGCAAAATGCGGATCGAGAAAGCCGCATTGAATGTGAAAGGCGTTAAATACGCTTCCTGGGACATCCCGTCACATCAGCTTTCACTAATTGTAGATGAGAACAAAACAGATCCCATGCAGATTAAAACAGCTCTCGTCGAAGTAGGGCACGATACAAAAGAACTCAAGGCTACCCAAGAGGCCTATGATAGTGTCCATCCCTGCTGCAAGTACAGAGAAGACGACAGCGATGACAGCGAGCATCACAAATAAAAAAACCGCCCTGTTATACAGGCCGGTTTTCTTCTAGTATTTTATAGACTACTTACATCATTCCGGGCATACCGCCTCCTGCGCCCATAGGCGGAGCAGCCGGAGCCTCTTCTTTGATGTCGGTTAATGCACACTCGGTTGTAAGGATCATTCCTGCCACCGATGCCGCATTCTCCAGCGCAATTCTGGTTACCTTAGCAGGATCAATGATGCCCGCTAAAAGCATGTCAACATACTCCTCGGATTTGGCGTCATAGCCAAAGTTTCCTTTTCCTTCGAATACCTTTGCCGCTACAACTGAACCTTCTCCACCTGCATTTTCAACAATTGTTCTCAAAGGTGATTCAATTGCCCGGGCTACAATCTGTACACCGGTTTCCTCATCGGCGTTATCTGCTGATATTTTAGAAAGAGCAGATTTAGATCGAATAAAGGCTACACCTCCACCGGCAACAATTCCTTCCTCTACTGCAGCACGAGTTGCATGCAATGCATCATCAACACGGTCTTTTTTCTCCTTCATTTCCACCTCGGAAGCAGCACCTACATAGAGTACCGCTACACCACCTGAAAGTTTTGCAAGCCGCTCTTGCAGTTTTTCCCGGTCGTAGTCAGAAGTAGTTGTCTCGATTTGAGACTTGATCTGGTTAACGCGTGTCTTGATATTTTTGGCAGCTCCGGAACCATTAACAATCGTTGTATTGTCTTTGTCGATGGTCACCTTCTCACAAGTTCCAAGCATATCGATGGTGGCGTTCTCTAAGGAGAAACCTCTCTCTTCTGAAATAACTGTACCGTTTGTAAGAATTGCTATGTCTTCCAGCATCGCTTTTCTACGGTCGCCAAATCCTGGAGCTTTAACAGCTGCAATTTTTAGCGAACCACGCAATTTATTAACCACGAGTGTAGCAAGGGCTTCACCGTCTACATCCTCCGAAATAATTAAAAGTGGCTTTCCTGATTGAGCGACAGGTTCCAATACGGGAAGCAGATCTTTCATCGTAGAGATCTTCTTATCGAATAACAGTATATACGGACTGTCCAGATCTGCGATCATTTTTTCCGAATCAGTTACGAAATAAGGAGAGAGGTATCCTCTGTCGAATTGCATACCTTCTACCACATCTACATAAGTATCCGTTCCCTTTGCCTCTTCTACGGTGATAACACCTTCTTTGCCTACTTTTTCAAATGCTTCGGCTATAAGCTCGCCGATAGCGGCATCATTGTTTGAAGAGATCGCTGCTACCTGCTTAATTTTTTCAGAACTGTCTCCAACTTTTTTGGACTGTTTGGCCAAGTGTTCCACTATGGCAGAAACAGCTTTATCAATTCCCCGTTTCAAATCCATAGGATTGGCTCCGGCTGCCACGTTCTTCAAACCTTCCTTCACAATTGCCTGGGCCAGCACTGTAGCTGTTGTTGTTCCATCACCAGCCAGGTCGTTGGTTTTAGAAGCAACTTCCTTCACCATTTGAGCTCCCATGTCTTCGAGTGCGTCAGACAATTCTATCTCCTTGGCTACGGTAACACCATCCTTGGTGACTACCGGTGCGCCAAAAGACTTACTGACAATTACATTTCTTCCCTTGGGACCCAAGGTAACTTTGACGGCGTTGGCCAAGGCATCTACACCTTTTCTAAGCCCGTCTCTTGCATCAATATCAAATGTTATATCTTTTGCCATTTTCTATAGTTTTTGTTTTTAAATAATCGCTAAAATGTCACTTTCACGCATCATCAAATAGTCATTGCCTTCCAATTTCAATTCTGTCCCGGCGTATTTTCCATATAAAACAGTGTCTCCAACTTTTACAGTTAGTTTTTCGTCCTTTGTTCCCGGACCAACCGCGACTACTTTTCCCTTTTGAGGTTTTTCTTTAGCGGTATCCGGAATATATAAACCGGATGCAGTCTTGGTTTCCGCTTCCATCGGTTCTATTAATACCCTATCTGCTAAGGGCTTGATGTTGATTTTGGCCATATTTATAGTTTTTATAATATTGATTTTCGAATTCTTTCAGACAGAAATTGTGCCATTGTTTAAAACTGACAGTTTGTAAAATAAAAATGCCAGCTTGTCATTTTTGCTGGCATTTTTTCATTTATCAGATCAAATTTTATTGGATTGTGTCTATCGGACTTGTGCCATCGCCAGCGGGAACTTCCTCCGGGACTTCTTCAGGCACAGTCTCCGGCACCGTGTTTTCAATATCGTCGCCTTGAAGTAATTTAGATTCCGCATCGGCAAAATTACCTTTGATGGCTACGTTGGATAAAAGGATTAATACAATTAATAACGCAGCTAAAGTCCAAGTACTTTTGTCCAGAAAATCCCCCGTTTTTTTAACACCTCCAACGATTTGGCTACCACCTCCGCCAAAAGAGGATGACAAACCTCCTCCTTTAGGATTTTGAACCATTACCACTAATACTAAAAGAAAGCAAACGGCAATAATCAGAATGAGGAATATGGTAAACGTACTCATCTATTTTCTATTTTCTTTTTGTAACTGTTTCACCGCTTTAATGCGGTCTGCAAAGAAACTACTTTTTTCTGGATATTTCAAACTTAAAATCCGGTATGACTGGATAGCCTTTTTGTACTTTTTTTGTTCGAGATAAACCTTCGCCAGGGTCTCGGTCATAAGCTCGTCTTTATTGAGTTTAGCAGAAGATTCAACATCGACATTCGGAGCTTTCGGATCGGGTATGATTTTCGGATCTGATTCTATGAATTTATCAATAAGTTCGAACTTTCGTTTTTTCGAAGATTCATCTTCAATTGGGAAATTTATGTCCGCAATGAATTCAGATTCTTCTCCTTGGTTTTCTTCCCGACTTACCGGTTTTATGGAAGTGAGCTGAAGCCATTCTCCAAACGAATGTTTTTCCTTTTTCGTAAAAGGGAGGGGTTTGCCCATTTGGAGATCTTCTTCGGCCTTTTGTCTTTTTTCTTTGGCGAGTTTTTTATCTACCGCAGGATCCTTTGACTTAAAGAGTGAAGGGTCAAGAATCTGGTCGGCATCCTTGAGCGATCTCGGGAGCGGTTCGTCTTTTGATTCCTCTATCATTTCCGTATCTGCCTTGAGATTGGGAAGTACATCTTCAGAGATGGTCTCCTGTTCTGTGATGGGAGCAGTTTTTCCTGGGATTGTATCGGCAATACTATTTTGAAGAAATTCTTCGGAAGTGATAAAATCAAACAAAACGTCCCTGTCTGCTGTATAGGCCGCAGTTACTTTCAGCGAATCATTGTATTTGAAACTATTGAGATTCTTCAATCCTTTTAGCTGAAGAGAACGCGCAGTCTGAAAATAGGGGTAGGCCTGCAGCACATCATCCAATTGTCTTGTTTGAGATGCTGTTACCATCTCGTTCGGATATTGCAATAGATGTGTAAATTCTGAGACCTTCATCCTGTCCTTTTTTCTTACCAGTTGGCAAGTGAGGCATTAAATATATCCTGGGTTAATCGTTCAAATATTGCCTCGTGTGCTTCATCACGCACCGAGGCGAGTTGTGAATTTGCGTCGTAGTCAAAGAAAAAGGAGAACCGTTGATCAAAATCCGTGTCTTCTTTGGTCTT
>JBPCUI010000099.1:0-3767 GCA_051011235.1 Flavobacteriaceae bacterium | reverse complement strand
CTTGTGGGAAAGACCAACCAAGGATTCCGAGGTGGCAGCCCTTTATGCTCTGAAATCCAATAGAGATAACCAACCGCGTATCAGCGGTGATGTGGTGAGTGATGCACGCGATCAGTTCGACCAGTTTAACCGGCCGGCTGTGGGTATGGATATGAATGTTAAGGGAGCAAAGGAGTGGGAAAAGCTTACGAACGAAGCCAATTTAAATAATACCGGTATTGCTATTGTACTCGATAATAAGGTGTACACGGCACCTGGTGTCTCGCAACCCGGAGGTATCTCAGGAGGCAGCTCAGAAATTACCGGAACTTTTACCGTTAATGAAACAAAAGACATCGCCAATGTTTTACGTGCCGGTAAACTTCCTGCTTCGGCAGAGATTATCGATTCTTTCGTTGTAGGACCTTCGCTCGGTCAGGAGGCCATAGACAGTGGTTTTATATCTTTTATCATCGCTATGATTTTCGTATTGATGTGGATGATATTCTATTATGGTAAGGCAGGTATATTTGCAGACATTGCCCTGGTGTTCAACATCGTACTTATCTTTGGCGTTCTCGCCAGCTTAGGTGCTGTTCTGACACTTCCAGGTATTGCAGGTATCGTGCTTACAATAGGTATGTCTGTAGATGCGAACGTGCTTATTTTTGAACGGATCAAAGAAGAAATTGCTAAAGGCAAAGGGAAAGGTGAAGCGATATCAGACGGTTTTGCAAATGCGCTTTCATCGATTCTGGATGCAAATATTACCACAGGCCTAACCGCTTTAATACTCCTGGTGTTCGGATCAGGACCTATTAAAGGTTTTGCTACTACCTTGATAATAGGGATACTCACTTCCCTGTTTACTGCCATATTTATAACCAGGTTGTTGGTAGACTGGTATGTTTCCAAACGAGGAAGATCATTGCAGTTCTCAACCAATATCACCAAGAACCTGTTTACTAATCTCGATATAAATTTCCTTGGAAAGCGTAAAATTGCTTACGTTCTATCTTCAATATTAGTGATAGTAGGCGTGTTTTCACTATTCACTCAAGGTCTTGACCAAGGTGTTGACTTTGTGGGTGGCAGGAATTATCAGATCCGGTTCGTCAATCCTGTGAACCCCACAGAGATAACTAATGAGCTTACCGATGTACTGGGTAGTGCGAGTGCGAAAACCTTTGGTGATGCTAACCAGATTATGGTGACCACCAAATATAAAGTAGACGTCCAGGGTACTGAGGTCGATGACGAGATCCTGGGTCTCCTGTTTACAAACCTGCAAAAATACCTCCCGGACGGAACCACTTATGAAGATTTTATACCCGGAGGGACAAACGGAGATATTGGGGTACTCAAATATCGAAAAGTTGGACCTACCATAGCCGATGATATTAAGAAGAATGCGGTTTGGGCTATTGTCGGGTCACTTGCGGTCGTCTTCCTGTACATTTTATTGAGATTCCGCAAATGGCAGTTCTCATTGGGAGCTGTGGCTGCAGTATTCCACGATGTCTTGTTTGTACTGGGTATCTTCTCTCTTACAAGTAAAATCATGCCCTTCAGTATGGAGATCGACCAGGCGTTTATAGCTGCCATCCTAACTGTTATTGGATACTCCCTGAACGATACCGTGGTGGTGTTCGACCGGATCAGGGAAATGGTCGGTGAGAAAGGTTGGCGTGGCGGTCATAACATCAACGCAGCATTGAACAGCACGCTTAGTCGTACCCTGAATACATCTTTGACTACTTTGGTAGTATTGCTCTCCATATTTATTTTTGGAGGAGAATCTCTCAGAGGCTTTATGTTCGCCATGATCATCGGGGTCATTGTAGGTACCTATTCTTCATTATTTATCGCTACACCGGTAATGTTCGATACCCTGAAGAAAAAGATCCTCGACCCGGCCACTGCATAGTTTATAGAAAGCTTTAAAAAAATAAACCGTTTTTGTCTGGTACGAAAACGGTTTTTTATTGGAATAAATTAATATTCAAAATGAACGAAGTCGTCTTTTCAACAGCAATTTCTACTTTGATCTATGAATTTTAATTGACTCTATGGATAATAACCATTTTTTGGCTAAGCGGACTTTTTTAAACGTCCTTACCTCATATCCCATGTTGGCAAATATGGTCTCAGACAATTGAATGTTTTGCGACACTTCAATATTGGTTGCTACAACAGCCAATTTATACCGTCTATCAAAGCCAATTTCCTCCACAGATTGAGCCAATTTATAGGCCGAATCTATAGGGAGCCTGCCTTCGATATTCATATGAGCCAAAATATTGTGAACACCACTTTCCTTGCAAAGATTTGCCACCTGAAGCCACATGTTTCTTGCTTCTTCAATTTCACTCCCAACCATTCTTTGCCCTGAGAATTCAATGCGTAGATAGTCCTTAAAAATTTTATGTTTCAAATTAAGTGGCATAAACGAAATTTAAAGGCTATTTAATTTATTAAAATAATTTCAACCGAGAATTGGTTTAAAATAAAAATGCATCGTATTGTAGGTAAAAGCTGACGATTGAAAGGTTTACATCCTAAAGTTTGGCCTTGGTTTCTCCGATAGACCCGTCTGGTCCCATTCTCAACCGGTAAATAAATGCCGGCTGCAGACCAGGCTCTTTTCTATGTGATACGAATACAATAGTCGTATGACTCTCTTCAGCCATCTTATTCACTAATGATACAATAAGGGCAGCACTGGCATCGTCCAAACCAGCTGTGGGTTCATCCAAAATGAGCAATAATGGATGCTTTATCATGGCGCGTACGCACATGATGAGTCGTTGTTGACCTATAGTGAGCTCGTGGAAATAAGCATCTTTCAGATCTTCCATATTTACCAGTGCCAACCATTTTCTGGCCAGCCTGATTTGCGCTTCACTGGGGATGACATATAGACCGATGGAGTCGAGCAAACCGGAAATCAGCATATTTTCAAGACTGTGATATCCACGAAAACGATCGATCATGGCCGGCGTAAAATAGCCTATTTTTTTCTTGATATCCCAGATACTCTCCCCGCTGCCTTTTTTCGTTCCAAAAAGGTATAATTCCTGGCCATATCCCTTTGGATTATCACCTGTGATCATCGACAAAATTGTTGTTTTGCCACTTCCATTCTTACCGGCCAGTTCCCAGAATTCACCCGGTTTTATATTCCAGTTGATTTTATCCAACACCTTTTTGCTGCCATAACTAACATCTACTTCTTTGAGTTGTATCAGATACTGCTCATTGTAGTCTGGAAATTCCGGTGGAGGTGGGATTTGAGCGTTAAAAGGAGATTTATGGTCGCTAAGGTCTTTAAGAAACTCTTCTTTTGAATCGTACCAGCGAACAGAGGTATTCACCAAAATTCCAAATTGCTGAACAAAAGGAAGCAAATCGTTTCTTCGGCCTGTCAGTTGCACTAGTGGAATTCGGCCCGAAAGATCTTCAAACATTTCGGCAAATTCTTCCTGGGCTTCTACATCCAGATTGTCGAACGGATTATCAAGGATCAAAAATTCCGGTTTAGTTTTTAGTAGATGGCCAAAGAGTGCCTTTTTCCTTTCGCCACTGGAAAAAGTTTGCAGGCTTTGACTTGTGTGTGAGCTGAGAATTTTGATATCGTGCTTTGCTTCTTCCTCAATAAATTTGTCTAATTCTATTTTTGAAAACAGCGCAGCTTGTTTTCCTTCAAGCGGTTCAAAGCCAGGACGCATCGGTTTGGAATTGTCCATCAGATCCGCAATAAGGGATTCTTTGTTCGAGCGGTTCGAAAT
>JBPCUI010000098.1:0-11646 GCA_051011235.1 Flavobacteriaceae bacterium | reverse complement strand
CACGAAGGCTTCGCAACTTATTATTCCTTATTAGCACGTAAAGAGTTATTTGGTGATGATTATTACCACTGGAAATTACTGGAGAGTGCTGAAGCATTAGACAGTGAAGAAGGAGAATCATTAACAGATCCCGGTGCCAGCAGTCTTACGTTTTATGAAAAAGGCGCCTGGGCCCTGGTAATGCTCAGAGATAAGATGGGCGATTTGGCCTTTAAAAGAGGTATTCAAAACTATCTTAAAACTTTCGCTTATGGGAATGCAAAAATTGACGATTTCCTCCGAATTATGCAATTGGAAACTGATCACGATCTTGAGGAATACAAGCAGATATGGCTGATATCAAGAGATTTTCCATTGGAAACTGTAAAGAAGTTTCTTTCCGATAATTCTCAAAGTATAAAGGCCTGGTATGATCTGAGATGGGAGCTCACTACAAGCAGAGAAGAAAATGAGGTGATCATCAGTCGTTATTGGCAGGAAACCCAATCAGTCCATTTTAGGAAAAAGGTATTGTCCAAATTTATCCAGTCGCTTTCGAATCCTTTCCTGAAACAAATTTTACAATCTGGCGAGCCCGAGTTAAGGAAGTCAATAGCCTTTCACCTGGAGCAGATTCCTTCAGAACTTAAAACGGATTTCGAATCATTGCTCAATGATACAAGCTATCTCACACTGGAGCATGCTTTATTTAAGCTATGGATCTATTTTCCGGGAGATCGGGTATCTTACCTGAACAAAACTCGTGACATTGTAGGTTTACCTAATTACAATGTCAGGATTCTATGGTTATTTCTGGCTGTCCTAACTCAGGATTTTGAGACCCAGGAGGCCCGTGACTCCTATAGAAGCGAATTATTCGGCTATACTTCACCGGACTATCCTTTTGAAATTCGTCAGACGGCATTTACAATAATCACGGAGGTTTTTGAGCTACCCGACCAGAATTTGAAGGACCTTGTAAATGCCTCGGTACATCACGTATGGCAATTCAGATCGTACGCACGAAAACTATTGGCAGAAAATTTAAAAAATGAAAAGCAGAAATTGCGCCTGAGAAAAATAGCAGACGGACTAAATGGAGAAGAACAGCGTTATTTAATCAAACAACTGGAAGTTAAATGAGAGCCCTTGTAATATCTGGTGGCGGTAGTAAAGGTGCCTTTGCAGGCGGCGTTGCGCAATACTTAATGGAAGGACTGGGCCATCAATATGATCTTTTCCTAGGGACTTCGACCGGAAGTTTACTGATTTCACATCTGGCTCTTAAAAAAATTGAAAAGATCAAGGATGTGTATACCACGGTCAATCAGGACAGCATTTTTAGCAATTGTCCATTTGTTATACAGAAGAAACACGGCGTAGCCAATATCGGTATTAACCATTGGAATGTTTTAAAGAATTTTTACAACGGAAGCAAGACCTTTGGTGAAAGTCACAATCTGCTTCAACTTATTAAAAACACGCTTTCCGAAAATGAATTCTTATCCCTTAAAAACGGACCTGAAGATATAGTGGTAACGGTATCTAATTTGTCGCTCAATCAGGTTGAATACAAGTCCATTAATGATTTCAACTACGAAGAATTCTGTGAATGGATCTGGATTTCCTGTAATTATACACCGTTTATGAGTTTAGTGAGAAAGCACGGCTGTGAATATGCGGACGGAGGCCTTGGGAGTATGGTACCTATTGAAGAAGCGGTAAAACGCGGTGCTACAGTGGTAGATGCAATCATTTTGCATACCGAGGTAACTCATTTTAACAGAATGCCCTCGCGAAATGCGTTCTCGCTGCTAACCAGTATGTTTGCCTTTATGCTAGACAGGATAGAAAAGCAAAATATCCGGATTGGAAAATTTGTGGCCAATCACAATGATGCCATCATTAATTTTTACTATACACCAACGGTGCTCACTACAAATTCATTGATATTCGACAAGGATAAAATGACCACATGGTGGGAAAGCGGATTCGATTTCGCCATGAAGAAAAACCTGGATCAAAGTGAAATTGAGCCAGAATAGCTCAAGATTTATCAGAAATTACCAGAGCGAATTAATTTCTTTTTTAACATATGAAAGTGCCGTGGCAGATGGTGACTGCTTGTCCATGGTAGAATTGAGGATGTCTTCACGGAGCTTATCAGAATTATCCGATTCACTCATTGCAGCCTTGCGGATTGCCTGAATAGTAGCATTTTTCGCTGCTTTAATTATATTCCAGCATTCATCACTCATATAGATCTGCTGAGAAAGATTGTGCTCGAACTCTTGTTCTATGGTCCTGATCAAGAAATGCTCATATTCATTTTTATCTGAATTTTTTGGAGCTACCCTTACTACTAAACTCGGAATAGAAATTCTTTCAAGAAACAAGGCCATTCGCTCATACGCCTGCAAGCGGATGGGAAGTGCATTTTTTTGGGAATCCTTATGCAATAAAAATCGTCTCCTGCCTTCTTCGTTGTTTGTATGAAGTCTGAAAAAGTAAAATGCTACTACTCCGGTCACTACCGCAGGGAGGAGAAAAGCAAAGAGTTGAAGAATATCGTCTCCGGTCATTTCAGTGGTGTTTGATTGGTTACGCTTTTAGAACGAACCGCCTTTTAAAAAAGTATTTTTCCTTACAATTTATCAAAATAATTATCTGGAATTCTTAAGCGTTTGACGGATCTTTAAGTAAAACTGACTCAAACCGGGATGTATCCTGATTTGATAGGATTCTGCCATAGACTGCTTAAATGATGCGGATATCCTATCAGTTTCAGAGGCTGAAGCACCTGTAGTGATGCTCGCAATAATTGCTGATGATCGCTTTTGAGATAATTCCTTGTTTCCAGCCGAATCTAACTGGGCAACCACAGTGGCCTCAACATCCGGGTATAATTTTATTACATCTGCGATTTTCATTAGAAAGGCTTTCCCATCTTCACTAATTTTTGCATTAGATGCTGCATTGCCAAAAAGCATTGTCTTGCTTAGCTCAACCATCACAGCTCCATCGCCAGCTCCTATCCGTGCCTCTTCTCCCAAGGTCTGTTTAAAGCCAGTGATCACGAGCAAACCAAGCGAATCATATTTGCCGAACTCATCGGAAATCACTTTTAATTTTGCCTCCTTGTCCCTAAGGCTTTCCAAGGTCTGTCCGATAGTTTCCGAGCGCTGCTGAGACGACTCGGTAAATATTTTTATATTTTCCAACAATGTGGCATTTGCTGCCTGCAGTTCCGCTACCTGGGCTTCGTATTCGTCAGCCTTGACTACACTGATACGCTCATTAGTCCTGGCTTCATTAAGCGCCTGATCTTTCTGGGCTAATTCAGAATTGAGCCTTGTAACTTCAGCTTGTAATTCTCTTTTATTCTGAGCTGTGAGTACATTAAAGATCAACGTCATTCCAATACTTAAGAGTACTATTTTCTTCATATTGAGATTTTTAATTTGTTATTATACAAAACACCTGAAATTACTTATTTAAATAATCAATACTTATTTGTGTTAATGCTTTAACTCCAAGGATAAGCCCGCTTTCATCAATCTTGAAATCGGGGGTATGATGCGGAAACGACTCCGTATTTCCAGGTGTCATCCCGCCGAGGAAAAAATAAAAACCGGGGACATCTCTTTGAAAATAAGAGAAATCTTCAGCACCGGTTTTAGCTTTCTGGGATTGTACATTATTTTCTCCGGCAACACTCCTCAGACTGGGCAGCATCTGTTCTACCAAATCAGGATCGTTGTAGGTAATATCGGTGGTAGACTGAATATCTATGCTGGCCTCTCCACCATATGCTTTAGCGATGGCCGGAACCATTTCTTCCATTCTTTTGTTGATATGTTTCTGCATATCGTAATCCAGCGTTCGAATTGTTCCAATCAATTCGGCGCTTTCCGGAATGATATTGAAACGAACGCCAGAGGAAATCTTTCCTACTGAAATAACAGCAGCTTCATTGGTAAGGTCGGATTCCCGACTAATAATAGTCTGTAAACCATCTATAATTTTCGCGCTGATCAGAATAGGATCTACGCCACCCCAGGGTTGTGAACCATGTGTTTGCTTCCCTTTTACCTGGATTACGAATCGCTGGGCCGATGCCATTGCACCTCCAGACTTATAGGCAATTACACCAGCTGGTGTCTGAGAGTTTATATGAAGTCCAAAAATAGCATCAACATCCGGGTTTTTTAAAACACCTTCTTTGATCATCACTATTGCGCCACCTTCTTCACCCGGAGGAGCTCCCTCTTCGGCTGGTTGAAATATAAACTTTACAGTGCCATTTAGCTTGTCCTTATTATTTGACAGTACTTCTGCAACACCCATGAGTATTGCGGTGTGTGTGTCGTGTCCGCAGGCGTGCATTACACCTGTTGATTTTCCTAAGAATTCTGCAGTTACCTCGGACCTGAAAGGCAGGTCGTTTCTCTCGGTAACGGGCAGGGCATCCATATCTGCCCTAAGCGCCACTACCTTCCCGGGATTATCTCCTTTAAGTATCCCCACAACTCCAGTATAGGCCACTTCGGTTTCAACCTCTAAACCCAACGACCTAAGGTGTTTTGCCACCTTTTCTGCAGTCTTAAACTCCCGGTTGGAAAGCTCCGGATGCTGATGTATGTCGCGCCGCCAATTGATTACCTTTTCCTCCACCATACTGTACTCTTTATCTGCGATGGAGTTCTGTGATATTAAGGCAGAAGTAATAAATAAGAAGCAAATTACAAATAGATTTCTCATGTTGTTAGTGTTTAAAATTTTATCAGCCTGTAGCCCTCATCCTGTAATTGAATAAGTGCAGTCATGGCCGATAGCGCTACCCGGACTTCGGGCATAGCGCTGTGTTTGGGTATATTCCTGGATAATGATGATTGTCCGCAAAAAATTATGTCAACTCCCGCAAGGGCCAGGTCCTGTATAAGATCGTGATTGGGATTTGTAACTCCGTACTTTTCACGATATGCTTCCGGTGTCATAATATCTTTAGAAGCCTCATTATGTATTACTATCGCAGCGTAGATCTGTTCCCTGGCGACACCACTTCTTACGTGCATGTTTAAATAACGAGCTACGGTTTCGATGGAGGGATTAAGCTGCTCATGTGAATCAGGGCTCTTCATGACATCAAAAACGGCCTTATATACCCTGCCGGAGTCAGTAGGATAATCGAGCTTGTCAACGTTCCAAACTTTGCCGTAGTCGGAAATAACCGGGCCGGCTTTCTTAATCTGAGCGCATAGAAGCTGATTTGCGAGCACAAAAACTAGGGACAGGAGGATCTTGGGATAAAACAACATACCGGATAATACAATTTCTAAATATATTCAAATTGAATAATATCAGCTATAGATTATGTATAATTATTAATTCCCGGCTTTTTCATGAGGCGAAATATGGCTAAATTCACACGGTAAAAGCTCAATGACTTGAACGATTATCTAAATGACCTGAACGAGGCCCAAAGAGCCCCGGTTCAGCACCGGGAAGGGCCACTAATGGTGATTGCCGGTGCTGGCTCCGGAAAGACCCGGGTGCTCACTTACCGTATTGCTCACCTGATGGATCAGGGGGTAGATGCCTTTAATATACTGGCCCTCACCTTTACCAATAAAGCGGCAAGAGAAATGAAGCAAA
Source organism: Flavobacteriaceae bacterium (assembly GCA_051011235.1). Taxonomy (GTDB): domain Bacteria; phylum Bacteroidota; class Bacteroidia; order Flavobacteriales; family Flavobacteriaceae; genus JAHEJJ01. The sequence goes on along the minus strand of JBPCUI010000098.1, from coordinate 6,012 downwards.
GGATTGCAAATCTGGTAGGGGGATCTGAGGCTAAGAATCTATGGATGGGCACATTCCATTCTGTATTTGCCAGGCTTTTACGCTCAGATGGTCCCAAATTAGGCTACCCGAGCAATTTTACCATTTACGATACCCAGGACAGTCAGCGCTTAATTGCTTCTATCATTAAAGAAATGAACCTGGATAAGGATATTTACAAGTATAAGCAAATACAGAACCGTATCTCATCTTTTAAAAATAGCCTGATCACAGTTAAAGCCTATTTTCAAAATCCTGAATTAATAGAGGCCGATGCTATGGCAAAGCGACCAAAGCTGGGGGAGATCTATCAGAATTATGTAGATCGGTGTTTTAAGGCTGGTGCCATGGATTTTGATGATTTGTTATTGCGGACCAACGAGTTATTAAACAGGTTCCCTGATGTTTTAGCCAAGTACCAGGAGAGGTTTCGTTATATTTTGGTAGATGAATACCAGGACACCAATCATTCGCAGTATTTAATCGTAAGGGCCCTGGCAGACAGGTATCATAATATTTGTGTAGTTGGAGACGATGCCCAGAGTATCTATTCGTTTCGAGGGGCTAATATTACCAATATCCTCAATTTCCAGAGAGATTATGAAGATGTTGCCGTATATCGGCTGGAGCAGAATTACAGATCTACTAAGAACATTGTAAATGCGGCTAATTCGATTATCGCAAATAATAAACACCAACTGGAAAAAGTAGTCTGGACGGCCAATGACGAAGGTTCCAAAATAAAATTACACAGGAGCCCTACTGACGGTGAGGAAGGCAGATTTGTGGCCGGTTCAATATTCGAATATAGAATGCAAAAACAGATGGCCAATTCGGAATTTGCAGTCTTGTATCGGACCAATTCACAGTCCAGGGCTATTGAGGACGCCTTGCGTAAAAGAGATATCGCTTACAGGATTTTTGGCGGACTTTCATTTTACCAGAGAAAGGAAATTAAGGATCTTCTGTCGTACTTAAGACTTGTAATCAATCCTAAGGACGAGGAGGCTCTTAAACGGATCATCAATTTTCCTTCCCGGGGAATCGGTCAGACTACGATCGACAAACTGACCATTGCGGCTAATCAATACGAGCGATCCATATTTGAGGTAATGGACAATCTGGGTAAACTGGAGCTAAAGATCAACTCAGGAACCAGGCAAAAGCTGGAAGATTTTGTAAATATGATCAAGAGCTTTCAGATCATGAATGAAAACGCAGATGCATTTACACTCGCCGAATATGTTGCGAAAAAATCTGGTTTATTACTTGAATACAAAAAGGACGGTACGCCTGAAGGTGTGGCTCGTATTGAAAATATGGAGGAACTACTCAATGGTATCCAGGATTTTGTGGAAGGCCAGAAAGAGCTTGCCGATGCCAGAGGGGATATTACCGAATTCCTCGAAGACGTTGCATTGGCAACAGACCTGGATAAGGATACTGGAGATGGAGATAGGGTTTCCCTGATGACTATCCACATGGCAAAAGGGCTGGAATTTCCTTATGTCTATATAGTAGGACTGGAGGAAGATCTTTTTCCATCTGCCATGAGCATGAATACCCGGAGTGAGCTGGAAGAAGAACGGCGATTATTCTATGTGGCCATAACGCGGGCGGAAAAGCAGGCCTACATCACATATACACAGAACAGATACCGATGGGGAAAGCTTATCGACGCCGAGCCAAGCCGTTTTATAGAAGAGATTGATGAGAACTATGTTGAAGATTTGACACCCGCTACCACTTATAGATTTAAACCCCTAGTGAATCCTGATATTTTTGGGAATAAAAGAGGGCGTACTCCTTCGAGCAAGCCAATTTCCAGTGGCATTCTCCCAAAGGAAAACCAACTTCGAAAATTGCGAAAACTAAAACCTTCCTTGTCTCAACCTGTAGGTAATGCGGATGGCCTGGTCCTGGACCTGAAAGAAGGAGCGCTAGTAAGCCACAGTAGATTTGGTAAAGGAAAAGTATTGAAAGTAGAGGGTAACGGCCATGATAAGAAAGCCGAAATAAAGTTCGAAAAAGGAGACGTTAAAAAGTTATTATTAAGATTTGCCAAATTGGAGATCTTATAACTGTCATCCAGGTGCAATACCGTAATGAAAGCTGAATTCATAAAAATATTCCAGGAGAACCCCAACACAAAAAACCTGGCCAGGGTGGTGGAAACCCTTCGCCGTGGCGGACTCGTTATTTACCCTACGGATACGGTATACGGATTAGGCTGTGATATTACTAATTCAAAGGCGATGCAAAGATTGGCCAGGCTTAAGGGGGTGAAGGTCCATCAACACAACTGGTCATTCGTCTGTGCCGACCTCAGCAACCTGTCCGATTACACAAGGCAAATAGACACACCCTCATTCAAACTTTTAAAAAAGGCCCTGCCGGGGCCGTACACATTTGTACTTCATGGGAAAAACGGACTGCCAAAGGAGTTTAAAAAGAAAAAAACGGTGGGCATCCGTGTGCCTGATAATAATATCGCACGGGCCCTGGTCAGGGAACTAGGACGTCCTATTGTTTCGACCTCTATAAAAGACGAAGACGAAGTGATAGAATACACTACGGATCCGGAATTAATCTATGAGAAATGGCAACATTTGGTAGATGTTGTAATTGACGGAGGGTATGGGGGGAATATTCCTTCTACAGTGATCGACTTAACTGCGGAAGAACCTTACGTTTTGCGATTAGGCAAAGGAAGCACGGATATTATTTAAAAAAAAACCGCGACTTTGGGTCGCGGTTTTGAATGTGTTCAAATTGGTACTTAGTTTGCAATTGCAGGATCTTTCATACCTTCTTCGATCATGCTGTAGAACTGATCTAATTTCGGAAGAACTACAATTCGGGTTCTTCTGTTCCTAGACCTGTTTGAAGCTGTATCATTACCGGTCAACGGGACATAATAGCTTCTTCCGGCCGCAGTCATTCTGGCGGGATCAACTCCAAAATCTTTTTGCAGGATCCTTACTACAGATGTAGCTCGTTTCGAACTCAAATCCCAGTTATCGAGCAATACTCCACTGCGATATGGAACGTTATCTGTATGGCCTTCTACCATAAATTCAAAATCAGGTTTATTGTTTACCACTTGTGCTACTTTACCAAGCACCTGCTTAGCCGCATTGGTTACATTGTAACTACCGCTTCTAAATAATAGTTTATCAGAAATAGAAACAAAGACAACGCCTTTTTCAACACTGATCTCGATATCTTCATCATCGAGGTTTCCAAGAACTCCTTTTAGGCTCTGTACAAGGGACAGGTTTACAGAATCTCTTCTTGTAATTGCATCCTGTAATTTCCTGATTGTCAAATCCTTTTCCTGAAGGCTTTCAAGAGATTTTTCAAGATTTTCGGCACCTTTGGTAGTCAGGGTTGTAAGATTCCCCATATTGTTGATCAGTTCCTGGTTATTTGCTTTCAGGAATGCATTTTGGTCCTCCAAAGTGCTCAAACGGGCTTCTGCCGCCGCTTTTTCGTCCATACAACTATTTAATTTAACAGTTGCCGTATTCAGCAGATCCTGGGCTTCTTTGTGTTTGGCCTCAAGATCAGCGTATTTTTTTTGGGACACACACGAAGACAATAAAATTGCCAATCCCATTAAGCCTAGAATAGTTTTTCTCATGATAATAATTCTTATGTTAAAAATTTAAATTTTATAGCGTTCAGCGCGGTTTGAAGCGAAATTATATAATATCAATTCGCACTTAAGGCAAAATTAGTTAATCTTTTACTAATTTGTTAAATATACTTATCTGATCTACGAAATGAGACCATACTATGGACTTTGTTGAATAGTACTTTGTTTGGAAATTATCCTTTTCTCTTTTGCGGTACATTTTGCCAAACTGCCTGTAGTAACTAAGGTGGGCGCGAATAATTGCAAAACAGTGGTTAAACTTTAATTGAAAAATAAATCTTAATGCCGCTATACCATCTAATAACAATCTTGCCAATATAATTAAAAAGGCTTTTCTTCTGGGTAAGTTTTTAGTAATGGAGAACAATGAATTCCTAAAATTGAGATATGTTTTTTTAGGATTCATGTTACTAAGGGTAGACCCGCCCAGATGGTACACGGTCGAAAAGCCCACATAGTGCACCTTGTAGCCGATGTTTTTAGCCCGCCAACAAAGGTCTATTTCTTCCTGGTGCGCAAAATAATCTTCGTCAAATCCGCCCAGTTTATCAAATACATTCTTTCGTATGAACATACAGGCACCGGTTGCCCAAAAAACCTCCTTTATATCATCGTATTGCCCATGATCTTTTTCAAGAACCTGGAAAATACGCCCACGACAGAAAGGATATCCAAACATATCTATAAAACCACCGGCTGCTCCGGCGTACTCAAAATGATCACGTTTTATAAGATCCAGGATTTTTGGCTGAATAATAGCCACATCTTTATTAGACTTGAAATGATCGAGGACTGGCTTAATCCAATTGGGAGTCACCTCAACGTCTGAGTTCAGCAGACAATAAATATCAGCATTAACATGTTGCAAAGCGTCATTATATCCTTTGGCAAAACCTCCATTGGAAGCGTTTTGAATAATTCGTACTTGAGGAAAGACCGCCTGGAGGAGCGCAATTGAACCATCGGTAGATGCATTATCGGCAACATATATATCTGCCTCCCCGGAATGCTCCAGTACGGTCGGAAGATATCGCTCCAATAGGGTTTCCCCGTTCCAGTTGAGTATGACAACGGCAATTTTCAAAACGGAAGCAAATTAACGGCTAAAATCAGGAATTTGATCTAAAAAGATATATTTTTCTTTATCTCTGTCCATTTTACAATAATAATGTTCCAGGCCATTGGTAACCATTAGAAATCTGGCATCTACCTGTAAATTATACCGGGCTATCTGATCAAAAACCTCCTGGCTAATCGGGATAGAATAAGATTTACACTCTACCAGCAGTTCAATAGATCCATCTGGTTTAAAGACGATCAGGTCGTATCGTTTCACTAAATTATTGACCTTTAGTTGCTTTTCAATATTAATAAGGCTGGGCGGATATTTTTTTTGTTGAATCAACCAGTGCAATACGTGTTGTCTCACCCATTCCTCCGGATTCAAAACCACAAATTTTTTGCGGATAATATCAAAAATCCGCATCTTATTTTCGCTACTTTTGACTCTGAAATCGTACGCCGGGAAATTCAATAACTGCATCACGCAAATTTCATTATTTTTTTTGGATGGATGAAGTAAAACTGATAGTTGATAATATTCGCAAAGGAAATATCGCTCCTGTATATTTTTTAATGGGGGATGAAGCCTACTTTATTGATAGAATAGCAGAGTATATTGCAGAAAATATCCTGAGCGAGGAGGAGAGAGGCTTTAACCAACTTATTTTATACGGTAAAGAAGTTAGTGTCGAAGAGATCATTGGCAATGCCAAACGTTATCCGATGATGGCCGACAGACAGGTGGTTATAGTGAGAGAAGCACAACAATTGGCCCGTACAATTGAAAAATTATCCAGTTATATAGAACAGCCACAACTGAGCACGGTCCTGGTAATCTGTTATAAATTCTCACGCCTGGACAAGAGAAAGAAATTGTACAAATTGCTGCAACAGAGCGATGCCGTACTTTTTAATAGCAAAAAGCTATTTGAGAACCAGGTTGCAGAATGGATCAGAAAAATGTTGAAAGGTAAGGGATATGCCATATCCCATAAGGCGGCAGCCTTGTTGGTTGAATTTCTTGGAACTGATTTGAGCAGGATTAACAATGAACTGGAGAAATTGCAACTGGTCCTTCCAAAGCAATCGGAAATCACCCCTGAAACCATAGAAAAACACATAGGGATTAGTAAAGACTACAATAATTTTGAACTTCGCAAAGCCCTTGGTGAAAAGGACTTCTTAAAGGCCACTAAAATTATGAGCTACTTCGCGCGTAATCCAAAAGAAAATCCCTTTGTTGTAACCATTACTATGCTGCACAACTTCTTTTC
>JBPCUI010000097.1:0-3306 GCA_051011235.1 Flavobacteriaceae bacterium | reverse complement strand
CTCAACCTGCTTTTCGCGACGGTATTGGTTGTCGTGTACAGCGTATATGGTATGCTCATCAAAAATATCGAGCCCGATACGCCCAACGCCTTCACCTGAGGGGAACCCACTGCCTTCCAAGGTTAATTTTTTCCAGGTATCTCCTCCATCTGTACTTTTATAGATCCCCGAAGATTTACCATTCCCCCTGAAATCCCAGGCTTTTCGTTCTTTTTCCCAGGCAGCTGCAAATTGAATTTGAAAATTACCCGGTACCATCACTAAATCAATAATGCCGGTGATATCATTCACAAAAAGTTTTTGTTCCCAGCTTTTACCGCCATCCGTTGTCTTGTAAATCCCTCTCTCTTTATTAGGTGTATAGAGATGGCCGGTAACTCCTACAACAACCTCCTGCACATTATCAGGGTTTATGATAATCCGACCAATATGATGTGAATCGGCCAGCCCCATATGTTCCCAGCTATTTCCTCTGTCCGTCGATTTAAGTAGACCGATACCTGCATAAGAAGAACGCGATGCATTGTTTTCTCCTGTTCCCACCCAAATAGTTCCGCTTTCCCAATGAACGGCGATGTCGCCCAGGTTCTGGGTCGATGAATCCATGACGGGTTCAAAGCTGGTTCCATTGTTATTTGTGTACCAAAGACCTCCGGATGCATAGGCCACATAAAACTCGGTTGGATCATTCGGATTCACATCCAGGTCTACTACACGACCACTCATAATCGTGGGACCAATATTTTTGAAACGGATATTCTTTACCAGAGAAAGCTTTTCGAGTTCAATTTTTTCGTTCAGTGAATTAAGCAGGCCGGCATTGGCTGTTGTAGAATTTTGACTTGTAGCGAAGCCCGGGATTAGTAGTAATAGGAAGAGAAATAATCGCTGTATCATACGGTCTGAGTTAATAAAAGCGAATGTATGAATTTGTAGAACCTATGCCAAGCCCATTGTACCTGAGCTTTTCTCTTTGATGTCAAATAACGATTGCCTAATTTTGAAAAAACCTTCTTTTCTGTATGAAATACGATCAAATCCCTTCTCAGTTATTTATTAAGAACCGCGGAAAATTTTCTGCTCGAATGAAACCTGGAGCCATCGCTGTTTTTAATTCAAATGACATCTATCCTATTAGCGCAGACAGCACAATGCCGTTCCAACAACACCGCGACATATTTTATCTTTCCGGCGTAGATCAGGAAGAATCCATTTTACTGCTTTTTCCCTCCTCAATAAAAGAAAAACATCGCGAGGTATTGTTTGTGCGCGAGACCAATGAGCACATTGCTATCTGGGAAGGAGAAAAACTCACCAAAGAAAAAGCCACCCAGGTATCGGGGATCGAATCCGTTTATTGGCTCTCAGAATTTCAAAAAATTTTTTTCGATCTGATGACTGAAGCGGATACTGTTTATTTCAACACCAATGAACACTACAGACAATCGGCTCAAACACAAACCCGCGAAGATCGGTTTATCATTAAATGCAAACAGGATTTTCCTGCGCATCAGTACGCAAAGAGCAACCCCATACTTCAGGATCTGAGGGGAGTAAAAGAAGCTGAAGAGATCGATCTTATGAGACAGGCCTGTAATATTACCGAAAAGGGTTTTAGACGCGTTCTGGAATTTCTGAAACCAGGTATAATGGAATACGAAGTCGAAGCAGAATTTCTGCATGAATTCATCAGGAATAGGTCAAAAGGTTTCGCCTATACTCCTATAATTGCCTCTGGGAACAATGCCAATGTACTTCATTATATCGCCAATAACCAGCCATGCCAGAGTGGGGATCTTGTATTGATGGATGTAGGAGCCGAATACGCCAACTATTCGAGTGATATGACACGCACCATACCCGTCGATGGCAGATTTACAAAAAGGCAAAAAGAAGTCTACGAAGCTGTATTGAGGGTAAAGAACGATGCAACCCGCATGCTTGTTCCCGGAACAGATTGGGAGGACTACCACAAAGAGGTGGGTAAACTTATGACGTCTGAATTGCTGGGCCTTGGTTTGTTGGACAAGGCCGATATTCAAAGCGAGGATGAATCCTGGCCAGCATATAAAAAGTATTTTATGCACGGAACAAGTCATCATATCGGGTTGGATACTCATGACTACGGGCCGCTTAAAACATCTATGAAGGCGAATATGATATTTACTGTTGAGCCGGGTATTTATATTCCGGATGAGCAAATGGGGATTCGTCTTGAAGATGATGTGGTTATACAGGAGTCCGGGGAACCTTTGAATCTGATGAAGAATATTCCCATTGAAGTAGATGAAATTGAATCAATAATGAATCGCTCTTAACTAAGGGCTGCTTCTAAATTGAGTGGAGTTAAGAATCGGTTTGAGCCGCTTCCTTTATCATTTTTAGAGTATTGAAAAATATAAAGACGAGCAGGGCAGGAAATAACCAACCCATTCTAAACTCACTAAGCGGAATCCACGATTTCAAGAAAAATTCCATTCCCAATGATTCTAAAAAATCCGGAATACTAAAGACGATGGTTGTGATAATTACGGCCCTGAAGATCAGCTGCGATGCGAAACGGGAAGGGATTGCATTGAGCAGGATCAATACAATGGTTATTGGGTATATAAACATAAGGGCCGGAATTGCGACAGCAATAATATAGGCTACATTAAACTGTCCCATAATAATTCCCAACAAACAGCTCACCACAGCCGTGATCAAATAGGCGTTGCGATAGTTCTTAAATCTCGATTTTACAAAATCTGCAGTACCGGCAACAATACCAACTGCGGTTGTAAAACAAGCGAGGCTCACTAAAATGCTTAGAAACAGGTTGGCCGAATTACCTAATGTGACTTTACTGATTCCATTGAGCAATGCAGTGCGCGATATGTCCGGGGCAAATTGACCGTCGAAAAGAGCTCCGGTTAATATGAGGCTTGAATAAACCAGGAATAGTCCTAATCCAGCAAGCCATCCGGCCCGTGAAATAATCTTTCTTTTGATTTCGTAGGGTATGCGACCTTCTTTGATATTGATTGAAACGATGATCACCCCGCCGACTACTATTGCACCAATTGCATCAAAGGTCTGGTAACCCTCCAGGATACCACTTGAAATTGGATTTGGAAATTCCGAATCACCAAAATCAAAAGGGAAGTTAAATACCGTGACACTGATAATTCCGAGTAAAACAAGGAGAATGGCAGGCGTCAGGTATTTACCGATCACATTGAGGATCTTACCCCTGTTCATGACGAATATAAAAACCAAAAGAAAGTACACAAGGCTGGTTAGCAGAGAAGAGGAATTAAAAAATGG
>JBPCUI010000096.1:0-11791 GCA_051011235.1 Flavobacteriaceae bacterium | reverse complement strand
CTCCTGGACCTGGAAAAACTAGGTCAAATAGCAAAAAAACACAAACTGCTGCTGATCATCGACAATTGTTTTGCGACTCCCTACTTACAGCAACCTATACGATTTGGGGCAGATCTTGTCATCCATTCGGGCACTAAATTAATTGATGGCCAGGGGCGGGTATTAGCCGGAATTACTGTAGGTAAGAGAGACCTTATAGATAAAATATACCGATTTGCGAGAATTACAGGTCCGGCACTCTCTCCTTTTAACGCATGGCTGCTTTCCAAAAGCCTGGAGACCTTGGGAGTTCGGGTAGATCGTCATTGTGAAAATGCACTAAAAGTCGCCCAATTCCTGGAAGAGCACCCTCAGGTCAATTGGGTAAAGTACCCCTTCTTGAAATCGCACCCACAGTACGAACTTGCTCTAAAACAAATGAAGGCAGGTGGTTGTGTTGTGGCTTTCGAATTAAAGGGAGGGCTCGATGCCGGGAAACGTTTTTTTGATTCGATTAAAACGCTGTCCTTATCCGCCAATCTTGGCGATACACGAAGTATAGTAACTCACCCGGCATCAACAACGCATAGTAAACTCAGCCCTGCTGAAAGAACCGAGACAGGAATTACCGATGGTATGGTTCGAATATCAGTAGGTCTGGAGCATGTCGATGATATAATATCCGATGTAAAGCAGGCTTTGGACGGTCTTGTCTAGTTATCGGATAGTTGTATTTTGATTATCTTCGTATGATGCTGTCCAAAAAGACAAAATACGGATTAAAGGCGCTTGCCTACCTGGCGTCAAAGGATGCGCGCGAACCGGTTCAAATTGCTGAAATAGCCAAAGACGAAAATATTCCTCAGAAATTTTTAGAGAGTATTCTGTTAAGCTTGCGCAAAACGGGATTTTTAGGGTCTAAAAAAGGCAAAGGAGGTGGATATTACCTCATAAAAGAACCAGAAGATATTCCAATGACCAGTGTGATTCGTGTTTTAGAAGGCCCCATAGCCATGGTCCCCTGTGTAAGTCTCAATTTTTATGAAAAATGCGACGACTGTCCGGATGAAAATACCTGTGCAGTTCACAAATTGATGATACAGGTAAGGGACAGCGCCTTGAAGGTATATCGGAAAAATACACTTGCCGATATAATTGTCAAAACCGAAATTCTCAATTCCCAGGGCTAATAGCTGTCATATCTTTAATATTTACAGGTATTTACAATTAATCTACTAAAACTATAGACTAAAAGTAATATTCTGAAACTTTTAACGTCCATGGTATAAAAATTAGGCTATATTTGATTACCCTATTAAATCGATAGGATAAATTAAACGTAATTAGATCATGCATTTTACCAAAGAACAAATCGACAGTCTGAACTATCAATTTAGGGGAATACCAGCGGAAGAAATCATTTCATGGGCAATCGATAATGCGGATAATCCCGTTATAACTACAAATTTCCGTCCGTATGAAGCAGCTATTCTGGCTGCGGTTACAGACATTAAGGGGAATATTCCCGTGATCTGGTGCGATACCGGATACAACACGCCGAATACCTATAAGCATGCTGATGAGTTGACAGACATACTTGATTTAAATATAAAATTGTTTGTGCCCAGGCAAACTGCAGCCCACCGGGATGCGTTAATGGGAATTCCGCAAATTGATGATCCGATGCATTCCGAATTCACTAAGCAAGTAAAATTAGAACCCTTCAAAAGGGCAATGGCAGAACACAAACCCGATGTGTGGTTTACTAATTTAAGAAAGGGCCAAACGGCTCACAGGGATACATTGAATATTCTGAGCCTGAGTAAAGATGGGATCTTAAAAGTGAGTCCGTTCTTCCATTGGTCAGATACACAATTGGATATGTATCTGCAGCACCGTGGCTTGCCTAACGAGCATACTTATTTTGATCCCACCAAGGTATTAGAGAATAGGGAATGCGGTTTACATGTATAATCAGTAAGATTTTAAATCCGAAATCCGTAAAGAAGAAATTCAATTCACTAAACGAGATCTTAAGAGTTCCAAACGGATAGTACCAATCACAAGATATTATTTTTAAAAGTCACCCTAATACACTATTGATGTAATGCAGAGTTTCAGAACAGAAATAGAGAATCCGATTGTTGAAAAAGACATCATAGAACTCGAGAAAAAAATTCGTCAGTTCAAAGAGGGAAATCTGGATGAGGAAAAGTTCAGAAGCCTTCGATTGGCAAGAGGAGTATATGGGCAGCGGCAAGCAGGCGTTCAAATGATACGTATTAAGTTGCCCTATGGTAAAGTCAGCTCCAGACAACTGAGACGCATTTCAGACGTCGCCGATGAATATTCTACAGGCCGGCTACACATAACCACACGGCAGGATATTCAGATTCACTATGTGGATCTTGAGAGAACACCGGAACTTTGGGCACAACTCGAAAAAGACGAGGTTACCCTCAGGGAGGCCTGTGGAAATACTGTCAGAAATGTAACTGCAAGTGAAACAGCTGGTATCGATCCGGCAGAACCATTCGATGTTTCTCCTTATGCTCAGGCTGTTTTCGAGTATTTTCTAAGAAATCCGATCGGCCAGGAAATGGGCAGAAAATTCAAAGTATCATTTTCCGCCACTGATGATGATACTGGTCTCTCTTATATGCACGACCTTGGTTTTATCGCCAAAATAAGAGATGGAGTGCGAGGTTTTCAGGTAATGACTGGCGGTGGTTTAGGTTCACAACCGCGGCACGCAGATCTTCTTTATAAGTTTTTGCCTACCGAAAACATCATACCTCTGATGGAGTGCGTGTTACGAGTTTTCGACCGCCATGGGGAGCGAAAAAGCAGGGCGAGAGCCAGGATGAAATTTTTATTAAAAGACCTCGGCCTTGAAGAATTTAAATCCCTTTTGAAAGATCAGGAAAAGGCGGTGGAACATAAGGTATTTCCCATTGACATTGACTCCTATCCCACAATTCAGGTGTCGAAACGCGAAATTCCCGCAGTTCACATAGAAAATAAAAAAGCATATGAGAATTGGCGATCTACCAATATTGTACCCCAGAAACAAAGGGGCTATGTGGCCATTGGTATAAAGGTACTATTGGGTGATTTTTATACAGACAAAGCCAGACAACTTGCAAATTTGGTAGAAGGATACGCTGCAGGTGAAATGAGGTTGTCGTTAAGACAAAACATTCTTATCCCTTACGTTAAGGAGGAATTGATACCTTATTTCTACCAGGAACTCGACAAGCTTGGATTTACAGAAGCCGGATACAACAAGGCACTGGACATTACCGCTTGTCCCGGAACTGATACTTGTAATTTGGGAATAGCCAGCAGCACCGGGATTGCAACTGAATTGGAAAAGTTGATAAAATCTGAATATCCTCAATATATCAACAATCCGGATGTAGTTATCAAGATAAGTGGTTGTATGAATGCCTGCGGACAGCATACGATGGCTCATATTGGTTTCCAGGGAATGTCTATAAGAACCAAAGAAAAGTTGGTAGCGCCGGCATTGCAGGTATTGTTAGGTGGAGGAAATTTTGGAAATGGTAAGGGAAGGTTTGCCGACAAAGTAATTAAGATACCAAGTAAGAGGGGTCCAAATGCATTGCGGTTGATCCTCGATGATTTCGAACAGAACGGTACAGGCTCTTACGAGAAGTATTATTCGGAAAAAGGAGAATTATATTTCTATGAACTTTTAAAACCATTGTCCAATACTGACAATTTGCAACCCGAAGATTTTATCGATTGGGGCAATACCAAACGATACAAAAAGGCGATTGGTGTAGGCGAATGTGCGGGAGTGGTGATAGACCTGGTGGCTACCTTGCTATTTGAGAGTGACGAGAAGATCCAGTTGGCCGAAGAAAATCTAAAAACGGGAAAATGGGCGGCCAGCATTTACTATTCGTATGCTGCCTTAGTTAATAGTGCCAAGGCACTTTTGACCACTGTAAATACCAAAACAAATACACACGCCAGTATTATTAAGGATTTCAATCGGCTTTTTGTAGAAAGCGGCAGATTTCCACTTGACAGATCCTTTGAAGAGCTGGCGCTGCAACTGAATAAGAATGAGCCTTCCGAGACCTTTGCCCTAAAATACCTCCGGGATGCCAGTTTTTTTCTAAAGAAGGTAGAAACTTATAGAACTAAAGAACTAAAAGTAGCTTAATAATGCTATCAGGAATTGCCAATATTGATTCGCATTACCCAGATAATGCACCCCTTTCTAATATCAGGGGGAAGTTGTCCGTAGTTGGTGCAGGTCCAGGCGATATTGACTTGATAACCCTAAAAGCTATAAAAGTTCTGAGAGATGCCAACACGGTGTTGTATGATGCACTGGTTGATCCGGAACTATTAAAATTTGCTCCCCAGGCAGAGCATATTTTTGTAGGTAAACGCAAAGGATGTTATGCTTTTCAGCAAGAACAAATTAACGAATTGATCGTACAGCGCGCTATGCAGGGAAGGCACGTAGTTCGGCTAAAAGGTGGCGATCCTTTTGTATTCGGACGTGGGGCCGAAGAAATGGAGTACGCGGCAGCTTATGGTCTTGATGTCAATTACGTACCTGGAATATCTTCCGCGGTTTCCGTACCAGCAAGTGTGGACATCCCGGTCACGAAGAGGGGTGCATCTGAAAGTTTTTGGGTGATTACCGGCACCACCAGGAATCATAAATTATCTTCCGATATTCATCTGGCGGCTAAATCAGGCGCAACCGTGGTGATACTCATGGGAATGTCCAAATTGAAGGATATTGTGTCTTGTTTTAAGAATGAAAGTAAAGCAGATATGCCGGTGGCAATTATACAGAACGGGACGACGAGTAATGAGAAAATAGGAACAGGCACGATCGCTACAATTGAAGACGAGGTAGATCGTTTGAGACTTAGCAATCCGGCGATAATCATCATCGGTGAAGTAGTAAAACATCGGGAGGAATTAGCACAAGCCAAAAAACGGTTTGCAGTCGAAGCATTCTAATCATGGAACGAAATAATCTATATCCCGTATTTCTCAAAACTTCTCAACTGAGGATTCTTGTGGTTGGCGGCGGTTATGTGGCTGAGGAAAAATTGGGCTTTCTCACAAAATCAAGCCCCGACTCAAATATCACACTGCTTTCACCAATGATTAGGGAAGCCACAGCAGAACTTGCGAACGCGTATGCTGTTGTAGTTATTGAAGATATATACAAGGCCGAATACCTCGAGGGATTTCATCTTGTAATTGCCACAACGAATAATCCGGATGTCAACAGGCAGATTTATGAAGATTGCAGAGAACGTGATAAGCTTGTCAATGTAGCAGACAATCCACCTTTATGCGATTTCTATATGGGTGGTATCGTCACCAAAGGTCATGTAAAAGTGGCTATTTCCACAAACGGAAAGTCACCTACGACCGCAAAACGATTACGACAATTCTTTGAGGAGATCTTACCAGATGACATTAGCGCCATGGTAGAAAACCTTCATCAATATCGCAAAAAGCTTAAAGGTAATTTTGAATATAAAGTAGAACGGATGAACCAATTGACGGAGTCATTGGCGAATGAAGATGATCTTTAAAGTGGAACTTCATTAGTGTTTTTTAGTTCATAATTGGTAAGAGGCCTTAGGAACCCAGTGTTCTTGAGGCCTCTGTGATTAGAGGCCTCACTAAAAAATCATTGATTTACTTGTTTTTATATCCGATCTGCGCTTTCTTTGTACGGAGTTCATACATTATTTGAATGGTTATCAAGAAAGGTGGAGGGAATAGACCCGTTGAAACCTTAGCAACCCTTTATCTTTAAAGAAGGTGCTACATTCTATCCCGCGTAATGGGGGAAGATAACGTGTATTGAGGGGCAACCTCATTTCCGTACCCTTTCTTGTTATCGATTATTTTAAACTTTGATACTTAGCTGATTATTTTATGGCAGCAATAAGAGAGATATTAAGTAAAAGAATACTGGTGCTGGATGGCGCCATGGGTACCATGTTACAGCGCTACAGTTTTACTGAAGCAGATTTCAGGGGAAAGCGTTTTAAGGATTGGCCAATGGATCTTCAAGGGAACAACGACTTGCTAACATTAACTCAGCCCGGGGCCATAGCCGAAATTCACCGACAGTATTTTGAAGCTGGCGCAGACATCGTGGAGACGAATACGTTCTCAAGCACATCGGTGGGGATGGCAGATTACAAAATGGAGGAATTGGTTTTTGAGATTAACCTGGAAGCAGCCAGAATTGCACGTATGGTGGCCGATGAGATCACCCTCAAAGAACCCGATAAACCCAGGTTTGTGGCAGGAAGCATCGGCCCTACAAATAAGACAGCAAGCATGTCGCCCGATGTTAATGATCCTGGATTCCGCGCCATTACATTTGAAGAACTCCGCATCGCCTATACTGAACAAGTAGAAGCCCTGGTTGAAGGAGGCGTGGACATTTTATTGGTAGAAACGGTATTTGACACCTTAAATGCTAAAGCAGCCCTTTTTGCAATTCAGCAGATCAAAGTTGCACGGCAGATAGACATTCCGGTTATGATCAGTGGTACGATAACAGATGCTTCCGGGCGTACCTTATCCGGGCAAACCGCAGAGGCTTTTTTAGTATCGGTCTCCCATGTTCCGCTTTTATCCGTTGGTTTTAATTGTGCCCTTGGAGCCAGTCAACTAACACCTCATCTGGAGGTGCTCTCGGCAAAGAGCGAATTTGCAGTATCTGCTCACCCTAATGCAGGTTTGCCAAATGCGTTTGGAAACTACGATCAAACGCCCGAACAAATGGCCACACAAATTGAGGAATATTTAGAGAAAAAAATAGTCAATATTGTCGGAGGTTGCTGCGGTACCACCCCGGCCCACATAAAAGCAATTGCAGAAATAATTAAAAAATATATTCCACGGTCTATCCCTATACGAATAGAAGAACAAAGGCCGATAATCTGAATCATGGAACCACCGGATAAAAATACTGCAGGAGGAAACAACTCCCCGGACTTAGATCACCAGTCGGTTATAGGTGGTAAATCAGGAGATCGATATCTTAAATTATCCGGTCTTGAAGCTTTGGTGGTAACCCCGGAAAGCAACTTCATCAATGTAGGAGAGCGCACCAATGTTTCCGGCTCCAGAAGATTTTTAAGGCTTATCAAGGAGGAAAAGTATGAAGAAGCCCTTGAAATTGCCCGGCACCAGGTTGAAGGGGGAGCCCAGATCATTGACGTAAACATGGATGATGGACTTTTAGACGGCAAGGAGGCAATGGTAAAATTCCTCAGTCTGCTCATGGCGGAACCCGACATAGCGAGGGTACCTGTGATGATAGATAGCTCCAAATGGGAAATTCTGGAAGCAGGTCTGCAAACTGTGCAGGGCAAGTGTGTGATCAATTCTATAAGTCTGAAGGAAGGTGAGGAAGAATTTATAAGGCAGGCAGAGCTTATTCGGCGGTATGGTGCAGCCGTGATTATAATGGCTTTTGATGAGGTAGGCCAGGCCGATAACTATAAGAGGAGGATCGAGATTGCACAACGTTCCTATGATATCCTTGTCGATAAGGTACATTTCCCTCCGGAAGACATCATATTTGACCTGAACATATTTCCTGTAGCCACGGGGATGGAGGAACATAAAAGGAATGCTTTGGATTTTATTGAAGCGACGGCTTGGGTAAGACAAAATCTGCCTTATTGTAATGTCAGTGGAGGTGTCAGCAATGTGTCGTTCAGTTTCCGAGGCAATAATACAGTTCGGGAAGCCATGCATTCTGTATTCTTATATCACGCTATTAAGGCCGGTATGAATATGGGAATTGTTAACCCGGCCATGCTCGAAGTCTACGATGATATCCCAGAGGATTTACTTGAATATGTGGAAGATGTAATTCTCAATAGAAAGGAGGACGCCACCGAACGTCTTCTCGACTATGCTCAAACTGTAGTTGGTACCAAAAAAGGTAAAAAAGCTGATCTCAGCTGGAGGTCGGATTCTCTTCAGGAAAGGATTACCAGAGCCTTGGTTAAAGGGATCGATCAATTTATCGTAGAAGATGTGGAAGAGGCGAGAAGCTCTGTTTCCAGACCGCTCGAAGTTATCGAAGGCCACTTGATGAATGGTATGAACGTAGTAGGTGATCTTTTCGGTAACGGAAAAATGTTCTTGCCACAGGTAGTTAAATCGGCCCGGGTGATGAAAAAAGCTGTTGCCTACCTGACCCCGTTTATCGAGGACAGCAAAGATAAGGATACATCTGCTGCAGGTAAAATTCTCATGGCAACCGTAAAGGGCGATGTTCACGATATTGGAAAAAACATCGTCAGCGTTGTACTCGCGTGTAATAATTATGAGATTGTAGATCTCGGTGTTATGGTTCCGGCCAATAAGATCATTGCCGCTGCCAGGAAACAAGAGGTAGATATAATTGGTCTTAGCGGGCTTATTACCCCTTCTCTGGATGAAATGGTTTTCTTGGCCAAGGAAATGGAACGCCAGGACTTTAGGGTTCCGCTTTTAATAGGCGGGGCAACTACCAGCAAAGCTCATACCGCAGTAAAAATTGACCCCTTTTACAGTGCATCGGTGGTTCATGTAAATGATGCCTCCAGAGCAGTAACTGTAGTAGGAGATCTGCTGAATAAGAAAACATCGCTGCTGTACAAAAAGAATATTAAACTGGACTACGAGTCTTTTCGTGAAAAATTCCTGGAAAGAGGAAAAAAGAAGGAATACTTATCCATCGAACAGGCCCGTTCCAATAGATTACAAATCAATTGGGAACAAATACAAATCAGTAAACCTAAGATCCCCGGCACCCATGTCATCCAAGATTTTGAGCTATCGAAACTCCTGGACTATATAGACTGGACCCCATTTTTTAGAAGTTGGGATCTGCACGGCAAATACCCAAAGATACTCACGGACGATATAGTGGGGCCACAGGCAACCGAATTATTCCAGGATGCTCAAAAAATGCTGAAGCAGGTCATATCAGGAAAGAAACTCATAGCCAAAGCGGTATTTGGCATTTTCCCCGCCACCGGTGTTGGGGACGATATTGAGCTCCTTCATGAGGACAGAAATTACATTTTCAGAACCCTTAGACAACAATCCAGGAAACGCGAAGGGGTGGCTAATTTGGCCCTGGCCGATTTCATTGCTCCTAAAACCAGCGGTATAGAAGATTATATTGGTTGCTTTTGTGTAAGTGCGGGCTTTGGCACCAAAGAACTCGCGGAGTTATACGAAAATGAAATGGACGACTACAGCGCTATCATGATCAAAGCACTGGCCGATCGCCTGGCCGAGGCATTTGCAGAATATCTTCACGAAGAAATAAGGAAAAATTACTGGGGTTACGATATAAAAGAAAATTTAACAAATGAAGATCTGATAGGCGAGAAATACCGCGGCATCCGGCCGGCGCCAGGATATCCGGCCTGTCCTGATCATCTTGAAAAACTAACGATATGGGAGGTGCTTGATGTAGAGAAGAGGATAGGCGTCTCACTTACAGAAAGTCTAGCGATGTGGCCCGCAGCAAGTGTAAGCGGGTATTATTTTGCAAATCGCGAAGCCCGCTATTTCGGACTTGGAAAAATAAAGGAAGATCAAGTACAGGATTATGCTAAAAGAAAAGGAATTGAGCTGGAAAAGGCACGCAAGTGGCTTGGACCTAATTTGGCTAATGATTGAGGAATTCAGGGAATTTCTCATCAGATGACCATCAATGAATAATATTTGAATATGAAAGTTACCGAGCATATTAAAAGGGCAAAAGGGGAAACATTATTCTCTTTTGAGATAATTCCACCTGTCAAGGGGCGAAACATACAAGAATTACACGCCAATATTGAGCCCTTAATGGAATTCAAACCACCTTTTATAGATGTAACCACTTCCAGAGAAGAATATGTATATATAGACAGGGATGGTTTGCTTGATAAAAAACTCACCCGAATGAGGCCGGGAACCGTGGGAATTTGCGCATCCATCAAACACAAATTCGATGTGGATACAATACCTCATGTTCTATGTGGCGGATTTACAAAAGAGGAGACGGAATATCTTTTGGTCGACTGCCACTATCTGGGCATCGACAACATAATGGCGCTCAGGGGCGATGCGATGAAGGATGAAAAGTATTTTGAGGCCACCGTAGGGGGGCATGACTTCGCTTCAGACCTGGTAAAGCAAATAAAAGACATGAACTTCGGAAAGTATCTGCATGAAGTAATAGAGACGGATCACAATGCAGATTTCTGTATCGGAGTGGCTGGATATCCCGAAAAACATATGGAAGCGCCTTCTTTGAAGACCGATCTTAAATGGCTAAAACATAAAATTGACCTGGGGGCAGATTATGTGGTTACCCAGATGTTTTTTGACAACGAGAAGTACTTTGAATTTGTAGAGGCTGCCCGGAGTGAAGGTATTGATGTGCCAATAATCCCAGGAGTCAAGCCTATCGCTATTAAAAAGCATCTTCAAATCCTGCCTCAGATCTTCAGAATAGACCTTCCGCAGGAGCTTATAGATGCGGTAGAAGCTTGTGCAAACAACAAACAAGTGCGGCAGGTAGGAATCGAGTGGGCCATCGAACAGTCAAAAGGCTTAAAAGCTGCAGGGGTGCCTGTTTTGCATTACTATTCGATGGGTAAATCAGACAACATAAAAGCCATAGCAAAGGCCGTATTTTAGGTAGATTCTGGTCGTATGCCTGAACTCCTAAATTTCGATGTGACAAAGAATACCGACTATCCTTTCAAATAATTACTTTTACAGCCCATGGACGTGCGGTATTTTTATTTCCTACTTTTCTATACCCTGGTTTGTTATTCCCAAACCGAAACCGAACCTAAATTATTTACGTTAGAGGCTAATGCCTATTACGGTTCAATCATTCGGCATAATTCAGATGTTGCTCACCTGATCACCAACCATCCGGATGGGTTAATCCTTGCGCTAAACAGAAAGAGATACGGTCAGAATGAATGGGAGCAATTATACGGATACCCAGACACAGGTCTCACATTTGTTTACCAGGATATGAACAATTCAATTCTGGGACATAACTACAGCTTGTACGCACATTATAATTTTTACTTCTTAAAACGAAGTCTTCAATTCAGGATAGGTCAGGGGCTTGCCTATACCACCAGCCCATATGATAAAAATGAGAATTTCAGGAATAATGCGTATGGCTCAAGTATAATGAGTTCAACTTTCTTTATGCTCAATTATCACAGAGCAAGAATCCTGGAAGGACTTGGGTTTAAGGCAGGAATATCTATCATTCATTATTCCAATGCTAATGTTAAAGCTCCTAATACCTCAACAAATACCTTTGCCTTTAACGCCGGTTTTATTTACGACTTAAATGCTGAAAAAGAAATAGAGTATATCCGCCATGATCTTGAAAAAATAACAGAGCCTGTGCGGTACAACCTGGCGTTCAGATCTGGCGTAAACGAGAGCGATGTAGTGAATTCCGGTCAGTTTCCTTTTTATATTATGTCTTTTTATGCAGATAAACGCTTGAGCCGGAGGAGCGCGATTCAACTGGGGGCCGACTTTTTCTTTTCAAATTTTTTAAAGGAACTTATTCGATACCAGTCCATCTCCTTCCCCGAGTTAAACGTGGATCCGGATACTGATTACAAGCGGATCGGCTTGTTTTTGGGTCATGAACTGTTTATATCCAAATTGAGTATCATCGCCCAACTGGGCTACTATGTATATTATCCCTTTGATTTTGAAGGAAAAACGTATGTGAGGATTGGACTAAAAC
>JBPCUI010000095.1:0-2944 GCA_051011235.1 Flavobacteriaceae bacterium | reverse complement strand
GGGTGGACCGTATTTTTTACATACAATGGCTTTCATATGGTACTTAATTAATACTTATTGTCAATTTATAGTTGGTGATTAATTGAAGTTGGAAGCCTGAAAATAGAAGACAAATCCTGACTCCCCAAACCTGACGTTCAAATTACATTTTCTCACTAGCCGTTTCCAAATCATGTTTTACAACCTAAAATTATAACGAACCTTTAGAAGGATCTGCTCATTCTGCAATTGCCAGCCCTGGCTAAAATCGTTAAAGGTATTGTGATTGAAAACCAGGAATACATCGCCCAGAGGGGAAAAGATCCAATGGATCCGAGCATTCAACCCCAGGTTTCTGCTCACTGTGTCGTACTGGAGATAGCTGTTTAATTGCAGGTCTGAAGTAACATTAAACCGAACTCTTAAACCGGCCAGATTTTGTTCAAAATCACCGAATGGAAGCCTGCCGGTGTTTCTAACACCACTAAATTCAAATCCCAAAAGCGCTATAGGATTCCAGTTTAAGCGTAATTCGAGTTCGTCTAAGCGACCGTCATAGAAAGTACCAAACCACCAGCTTGCCTGTCCGCTTAATCTTCGCTTTGCCGCAAACTCGGCTTCCAGTCGATACCGCATAAAATGGTATTCATCTTCAGGAATAACAACTCCTTCGGCAATTTCAAATGGAACAAGAATGTTCTCACCTACCGGCCTGATATTGAATTCAACCCTATCGCCGCTCTCCAATCTCCAGTTAATAGGAGCCGTAAATACGCTGTAAGATTGCCAGGGTCCGTCTATGTTGCGTACATAGGTACCAAATAGCTGATGAAACATTTGCCGAAGCCAGAGCCAGTCGGGCCGTGGGGCAAAGGTGGCTCCTAAACGTGAGTAATGCACCCCTTTGCGCGGAACAAAGCCCAGTGAAGGATCAAAATCCTTCCCGATACGGGAATAAATAAGCGCCGCATCCCATTTGTCGTTTGGGTAGTCTACCTTGAAGCCAAATGCAGAGGTATCGTCGGTGAGATCTGCGCGTTCGGTATATAAAGCCCATGCACCGGCAATAAAGTTCTTATCTCCATTAAAACTCGTAGTTTGATAAGTGAAATCGGCACCGGACATCCAACTGTTCTCCCGGTTAAATGGATCGCCAACCGAACCGATAAATCCTACGGTGCTTTCTTTAAAAATATTTTGTCGCAGTCGAATGACCCCCATATTGGTGGCCTCGTAGCGCTGGTCTTCGGTTTCCAACAGGTCGGTGCGTACCCCGAGGCCTCCGAAAGCTGTCTTACCTATGCGTCCATTGAGTTTGCCGCCAACCAGTATAGGAACTTCGTTATTGTCGATCAGCCCGACCCTGCGGCTGAAAAAGGGGAGTACTGTGTTTGTGCCGGTACCGAAGCCAAATTCAAAAATATCCGAACCTTCCAGAAAGAAGGTCCGTTTTTCAGGAAAAAAAAGCGGAAATCGGGTCAGATTGGTCTGCCTTGTATCTACTTCAGTTTCCGCAAAGTCGGTGTTGATCGTTAAGGTAGCCAATACATTTGGGCCTATACGCTGGCTGGCATCGAGGCTGCCATCGAGCTCAAATACTGAAGAGGCTCCTTCACCCGCTTTATTTAATTCTGTGACAACTGACGGCCTTACGTTAAGTCCCAAACCGTAATTAAATTCAGGCAGACCGGTAAGCAGGCCAGCCTTGCTGGTTTGAATAAACCACTGGTCGCGCTGTACATTGGCCCAGCGGATGGTTTCCTGGTTTCGTTGGATGCGGCGTTCTACATTAAAACCCCATTGGCTAAGTCCTTTTTTATAGGAAATACTCTGAATGGGAATAAGGATCTCTACAGACCAATGGTCTGCATGCATTGCTACCCGGGCTTCCCAGACCGCATCCCAGTCATCATTTTCATCCTCTCCGCGATCCGATACCAATGCATCGTAACGGGCCGCCAGGGCATTTACCGCAAATATATAGCCCGACTGTCCGTCCAGGAATGGATCAATTACCAATTTCACATGGTCTTCTTCGGAGACATCCGCGTCGCGGATCTTGGAAAAACGTACAATCTCATCAGGATTGGGATCCCTGCATTCTATACCTATCGCCAGCATTTTTTCACTGGCCAGAACACGCACAAGGGTAGGGAAGGAGGGTTTTCCTTTTTCCACAGGTACAGTGGTGAGAAAATTATCGAGGACGGGAGCATCGGCCCAGTCGGCCTCATCTAGAAGGCCATCTACCCGGATCTCGGATCGGAGAGTACCCGCCTCAAATGAGGGCCTATCGGAAGTCTGGCAGTATAAAAAGGAACCAGACACAATAAGCAGAAGCACACAGAAGTTATGGGCAAACCTAAAAGCGGGCTTCTCGGTCGAATATCTTCTCAGCAGCGGCTGGAAATTGATTAAATGGTTCTTCAATGGTCGACTACTAATTCCGCATAGAAGGTAAGGTTTTTGCAGATAAATTACCGACTGACTATCCCTTGAATTTCCAGTAGTTAATTCAAATTCAATACATGGTATTAGGATTGGCCGATTGTTGGGGAATTTGCTGGATAGCATCCCAGTGCTCACATATTTTTCCATTCTCGTCGAATCTGAAAAAATCCATCGTCACATACTGCTCATTTCCGGGCCAGGTCTGGTGTGTATGCAGCGCTACTAAATTTCCTTCGGCAATACAACGTACAAACTCAATGGATTTTTGTGGGTATTCATTTTGCATGCGCTCGAAATAGTTAATAAATCCCGTTATGCCATCTGCAACATCCGGGTTGTGTTGAATATATTCCTTACCAATGTACGTCTCTACAGCGCGTTTTGGGTTTCCAAAATAGGCTGTTTTCTAGAATTCGATGGCGTTCTGTTTATTAGCTTCTAAGTTCATACCATGCTTTTGTTTTATCACCCGGTCTTCGCTTTCGTCGTACGAATTAAAGTAAGTAGTACATTA
>JBPCUI010000094.1:0-3090 GCA_051011235.1 Flavobacteriaceae bacterium | reverse complement strand
GTGGAAGCGTAAATAATAAACAGCCAGTTTTTGGGAGCATCGCCACTCACCAAAAATTTGCCTTTCAAAATATCTAAAAAACCTTTTTTCATGGTCCTCTGCAATTGTGCTAGATTCTTTCTGCAATCCGAAGTTTGGCGCTTCTTGCCCTCGGATTCTTTATTATTTCTTCCTCACCGGGAATAATCAATTTTCCAATTCTCTTAAATGGCAACTCAGTACGACCGTACAGATCTTTCTCCGCCTCCCCTTCGAACTTCCCATTCCTTATAAATCGTTTGACAAGCCGATCTTCCAGCGAATGGTAGCTGATAATACTGAGTCGGCCACCGGGTTTTATCAGATCTGGTGTCTGTAACAAAAACTCACGGATCGCAGCCAATTCCTGATTAACTTCTATTCTGATTGCCTGAAAGACCTGTGCGAGTATTTTATTCTCCCTATGCCTGGGTAAATACCGCTCCAGCGCTTCTTTCAGATCAGATGATGTTCTTAATGAACTGCCATTTCGGTACTCTATAATAGCCCTGGCCATAGCATCTGCATTTCTCAGTTCGCCATAGAGCGAAAGAATGCCGCGCAATTGCCCCCGGTCATATTTATTGAGCACTTCCAGTGCAGAAACTTCAATCCGATTGCTCATTCGCATATCGAGCTCTGCTTCGAATCGGGTTGAAAATCCCCGATCCGCTGTATTGAATTGGTGCGAACTAACCCCGAAATCTGCGAGTATACCGTCAACTTCATTTATGCCATAGAACTTTAAAAACTGGCGGATGTATCTGAAATTCTCATTGATCAGTCTAAATCGCTTATCATCAATGGCATTCTGCAATGCCTCCTCATCCTGATCAAAAGCCAGCAGATGTCCATCTTTGCCCAGCTTACTCAATATTTTATTGGAATGACCTCCGCCACCGAAGGTCACATCAACGTAAACACCACTCTCTTTAATATTTAGTCCTTCGACCGCTTCTTCTAAAAGAACAGGCTCATGATAGTTCGTCTTCATCTTCTCCCATTACCGCTTCTGCCAATTCTGCGAAATTTTCAGCCGTTTCTTCCAAGACTTTTTCATAGCTCTCTCTGTCCCAGATCTCAATTATATTAATGGCGGAACTCAACACTACTTCTTTAGTAATACCCGCCTTAGAAACTAAATTTTTAGGAATAAGTAAACGACCGGTAGAATCTATCTCCACGGGTTTCACACCAGCTGAAAATCTTCTGATAAAGTCGTTGTTTTTTTTGCGGAATCTGTTCTTTTTATTCATCTTCTGCATCAGCAGATTCCATTCGTCCATAGGGTACAATTCCAAACAAGGCTGAAATACAGACCTTTTAATCACAAATCCTTTACCGAGCAAGGGAGCCATCTGATTTTTAAGGGAAACTGGAATCATTACCCTACCTTTGGTATCGGCTTTACAGTCATATGTACCTATGAAACTAATCACTTAAGTATGGTTGGTTTACATATAATAAACTCAAATATATAGAAATTATTACCACTATTTACCACAAATTACCACTTTAACTTCAAAAAAATTTAGCTATTTGACCAAATTTGTATGCCCATGTTCTTCTTAAAGCTTAGATTCATACCCTGAATTGAGGCATTTATCAGGCTTCAATTCGGCCATCAGAGTTTTGTGCAAAAAACAGTGCATTATTATGAAATGCCTATATTTGCCCACTGATGCAGTTAGCTATCTGTAGATGGAATTAAACATTATTAAGGAAGGAAAATACCGGTATATAGAGGTGGGCGAAGGTACGCCCATGATTATTTTACACGGTCTTATGGGCGGCCTGAGTAATTTCCACGGAGTAACCGATTATTTTCCAAACCAGGGATATAAGGTGCTCATCCCGGAATTACCAATCTATGAAATGCCCATGCTCAAGACCAATGTGAAAAACTTTGCCGTTTATCTCGAAAAATTCATAGAATTCAAAGGTTTTAAGGAAGTTATCTTACTCGGCAATTCGCTTGGAGGGCATATTGGGCTTCTACACAGCAAACTTTATCCGAAAATGGTAAAGGCACTGGTAATTACAGGCAGTTCTGGTCTGTACGAGAGTGCAATGGGCGACGGTTACCCGAAGAGGGGCGATTACGAATTTATAAAGAAAAAAGCACAGGATGTCTTCTACGATCCTGCCGTGGCCACCAAGGAAATTGTAGATGAAGTATTTGCAACGGTCAATGACCGAATGAAACTGGTAAAAACTTTGGCCATTGCAAAAAGTGCTATCAGACATAATATGTCCAAGGATTTGCCAAAGATGAAAACACCCACTTGTATTATTTGGGGAGAAAATGATTCCGTAACACCTCCTAATGTGGCCAAAGAGTTCCACGAATTACTACCGGATTCCGAATTGTTCTGGATCGAAAAATGTGGTCATGCTCCTATGATGGAACATCCTGAAGAATTCAATAAAATATTGGGGGCCTGGCTTGAGACACGCAATTTCTAACCCCATCATGAAGATTAAATCTGCCAAATTTATCGTGAGCAATACCCAGGTTGCTCATTGTCCTAAAAGTTCTATCCCTGAATACGCCTTTATAGGGCGTTCCAACGTGGGGAAGTCGTCTCTGATCAATATGCTTACAGCAAGAAAAAATCTGGCCAAAACATCCGGCAGACCGGGAAAGACCCAACTTATCAATCATTTTATTATCAATGATCGATGGCACCTCGTAGACCTGCCCGGCTATGGCTATGCCAGAGTATCTAAGAAAGACAAAAAGACATTTCAAAAATATATAACTGACTATTTTAGCCAAAGAACACAGCTTCTCAGCGCATTCGTTCTTATAGACATACGGCATGAACCCCAGGAAATTGATTTGCAATTTATGGAGTGGTTGGGCCTTAACCAAATCCCATTTTCTATTGTATTTACTAAGGCAGATAAACTTAAACCCAAAGCCAGAGACCAGCATATAGAGGCCTATCTCGAAAAATTACTGGCCGGTGTTTGGGAAGAACTGCCAAACCACTTTGTTACGTCTTCGACCCACTACAGTGGCCGTGAAGAATTGCTTTCGTATATCGATAGTATTAATAGGGAATACTA
>JBPCUI010000093.1:0-3734 GCA_051011235.1 Flavobacteriaceae bacterium | reverse complement strand
GGTGGGAGGCGAGAAAGATCTGGGGTTCACTGGTAAATGATTCCCGAACCTGGGCCCGTCAAATTCTATACCTTCTATCATCGGAAAATATCGAAGATCATAAAGAAATTGAGGAAGCAAAAACAAGAGCCATTCATAGGCATATTGCGTTCTTATACGCCCTGAAGTCAAATCTTAGGGGTGATGATAAAAAGCATTATCGTAAGTATATCTCAAGCGAGGAGTGTATAGAGGTGGAGACACATTCAAATAAGCACAATGCCATATTAAACCTTCAGTCAAAGGAACTAAAGAATTTTGTAACAAGAGACTGGATAAATGGATTTGAGTTTCTTGAATTAAATAAGATGCTCATATGTTTTTCCGACGAAATGGGTATGTCAGAACGGATAAAAAATACGGTTTTTCCAACGACTTATACATTCTTCACTAAACTCGCCATCTGGTTATTTGTTATTTGTACCGTTGCCGTTTTTGATGAAACAGTCGGTCCATGGTGCGTCCTATTTGGAATAATTATTGGGTACGTTTTTCTTGTGATTCATTTTATTGGTCTGGCGCTTGTCAATCCATTTGATCTAATCCCAACTGGGATTTCTTTGGATCAAATTACCAGGACCATCGAAATTAATCTCTTAGAAACACTTAAAGAGCCAAACATTCCACCTCCGGTGGAAAGCTTCAATAATTTGTATGTAATGTGATAAAGATGGGATAAAAGAGTGGATCCAACAGCACAAAAATTATAGCCACTGTTACCCATCATTTCAAATAGCCGGAGGCATAGTGCTTTTTCTTTTTGCCCTTACCTTGATCTTTGAAGAGAGCAAAGCAGAAAATGAATTATCCAATCTTAATAAAAATGACGATAAAGCAGTATTTCCTTTAACCATGCCTTCGCTTGTGAGTCCGGGAGCAATTATAAGTAGAGTAATGGGTCGTATACCGTCTGCTGTAGCTGTTGCTAGCATTCTGGAAGGATTTAGAACATATTTTGGAATATAATTTTAATAACCCTAATTTTATGTCAACTGATGTTGAGGCTTTCCTCTTATCTAAAACACTTTATCAAGATGGCTTTTAGCAGACTTGAGTTATTAACACTTTAGCTAATGAGCCTCAGAAATCCTTTGTGAAAATTAATCGATTTAAACCTAATTACTATAATCCGATGAATCTTGACTTGAGCACTATGAAAAACTTTTTTACGATGTTATTTTTGCTTTTTGTTTTTGTCTCTTGTCAGGAAGAAAAGAAAATTTATGTACTGGAAAATTCAGATTTGGAAAATAGAAAATCAGAAAGAAACAGTTTAGAAGGTTTGGTTCAAGGAAAAACATATCTGCCTGTTTATTCTCATATCTATCATTTTAAAAACAAATCTTTTAATCTGGCAATTACCATTAGCATGCGTAATGTTTCGCCAACGGATACCATTTATATTTCTAGTGCTGATTATTATAATACTGAAGGGGAAAGAATCCGAGAATATTTAAAAAACCAATTTATATTAATCCCATGGAAACCCTCGAGATCTTTATTGACGAGGAAGATTCCGAAGGTGGCTCAGGAGCTAATTTTGTGTTCGACTGGGCAGTAAAGAATCCAATAAACTCTCCTTTCTTTGAGGCGGTGATGGTTTCAACTACCGGTCAACAGGGAATAACCTTTACCACCAGAGGGGTCGACATAAATTAAGGGCTTCTGTCAAATTAAATTATACGCCCGTGAGTTACACTAAAAGTGGCTAGCTAAGGATGACAACCCCCTTTTTGGAGGTTTCTAAGGTATGTTCTGTTTATCTTGCAACCAAAACTGTGAGTTAGGAAATAATTATTTGTTTCAACCAAGTATTTTGGCTTTCATCAATCTGGCATTCATCTCAGCAATATTTGAGATCGATATTCCTTCCGGACACTCCACCTCACAGGCTCCTGTAAATGTGCAGCTTCCAAATCCTTCTTCGAACATCTGCCAGGTCATTTCTGCTACACGCTGATGCTGCTCAGCTTTTCCTTGGGGTAATTTGTTCAAGTGATTGATTTTGGCAGCCGTGAACAAGGCCGCAGAAGAATTTTTGCAGGTGGCAACGCAGGCTCCGCAACCTATACATGCAGCCGCATCCATTGCGGCATCTGCTACAGATTTCGGGATCGGAATGGCATTGGCTTCTGGTGCTGTTCCTGTTTTCGCACTGATGTACGCCCCTTTTTCAATTATCCGGTCAAAGGCATATCTGTCAACGATCAAGTCCTTTATGATTGGAAAAGAGGCTGCTCGCCAGGGTTCAACCACTATAGTGTCTCCATCTTTAAAACTGCGCATATGCAGTTGACAGGTAGTCATATTGTTATGCGGACCATGCGCTCTGCCATTGATAAAAACACCACACTGGCCGCAAATACCTTCTCGACAATCATATTCATAGGCAATTACCTCTTCGCTTTGTAATACCAACTGTTCATTCAGATGGTCCAGTGCTTCCAGGAAGGACATTTCCTCAGTGAGATCATCCACTTCATATGCTTTGAGTACTCCTTTTGCATCAGGGCCTTCTTGTCTCCATATCTTAAATGTAACTTTCATGAATCTTCTTATTTATAACTACGTACTGTAGGTTCAACGTTTTCAAATTCCAGTTGTTCTTTATGCAATTGGGAATCCCCATTATTATAATCCCAGGCCGAAACAAAGGAATATTCTTCATCTACTCTCACTGCTTCGCCTTCATCGGTTTGATATTCTTCTCTGAAATGCGCTCCACAGGATTCTTCTCTCTGCAACGCATCTGCGCACATCAGAATTCCCATTTCTATAAAATCTGCCAGACGATAGGCTTTTTCTAGTTCTGTATTTAAACCACTTGCCGAACCTGTGACCTTTATGTCGCTCCAGAAACCATCTTTGATCTTTTCAATTTTAATGATGGCATTTTTCAATCCAGCTTTATTTCTGCTCATGGCACATTCGTCCCACATAATCTTGCCTAATTCCCTGTGGTAGTGGTCTACTGTTTGGGTGCCGTTTACATTCATTATTTTTTGAAGGTGCTCACTTACTTCCTTCTCAACTTTATCAAATTCGGGATGATTGGTGTCCGGATGTTCTTCCTGTAAACTTCCTGCCAGATAATTATTGATGGTATTTGGAAGAATAAAATACCCATCTACGCTGGCTTGCAGTAATGAATTGGCCCCCAAACGATTTGCACCATGGTCCGAGAAATTACATTCACCAACAGCATATAGTCCCGGGATGGTTGTCATTAACTCATAGTCTACCCAGAGACCGCCCATTGAGAAATGGGCTGCAGGTGAAATTTGCATGGGTTCTTTGTAGGCATCAATACCGGTTATCTTCTTATACATATTAAAGAGATTGCCGTAGCGGTCTTTTATGGTTTCCAAACCGAAGCGTTCAATAGCGTGTTTAAAATCCAGATATACGGCATTCTTTAAACTGCCTACGCCATAATTGGCGTCAATGCGTTCTTTGGCAGCACGGGAGGCAATATCCCTGGGAGCTAAGTTTCCAAAACTAGGGTACCTTCGCTCTAAATAGTAGTCTCGTTCATCCTCTGGTATGTCGTTAGCTTCTCTGCTATCATCTTTTTGCTTAGGTACCCAAATGCGCCCGTCGTTTCTCAGTGACTCAGACATCAGAGTCAGTTTAGACTGTGCCTCACTGGATTGTGGTAAAGCAGTCGGATGGATTTGTGTAAAACTAGGTGCAGC
>JBPCUI010000092.1:0-2549 GCA_051011235.1 Flavobacteriaceae bacterium | reverse complement strand
ACCGTACCATCACCAACTTTAAAATAAGGTGCCTCTGGATGACTTTTAGAAAACGAATTGAATTCACTTTCGTTCAGAACCGGATTTTTGAAGAAACTTCCACTGTTGCCCAATTCCTCTGGGTCTGGAAGCTTGGCACGTCTGATTGCGATAACCGCATCGGATACATCTCTTATGGTGGGGCTTGATATACCCTTAGACTCTAGTTGCCTTTCAATTGCGCCATACGAAGTATTCATCGCATGATCCCCCTTTGTGAGGATTAAATTGACCGAGGCGATCACATACCTGCCCTTTCCTTCTTTTTTAAAGAATGAGTCCCGATAGCCGAACCGGCAGTCTGCCTTGCTAAATCTCACAAGGCGTTGTGTATCAATTTCCATAGCTTCACAACTCTCGAAAACATCCTTGATCTCAACTCCGTATGCCCCTATATTCTGGATGGGCGCTGTGCCTGAATTTCCAGGGATAAGCGACAGATTCTCAAGGCCTCCATAATTACGATCCAGCGCCCATAATACGAAACCGTGCCAGTTTTCACCTGCCATCACCTTCAGGGCTATCTTGTTTTCATCCTCCCAAAGGGTTCGAATTCCTTTGATGTTGATATACAATACCAGCTCATCTACGTCCTTTATCAGAAGAATATTGCTACCGCCGCTCAGGATCAATTTATTTGGAAACTCATCGAGCTGTAGTGCCTGTCGCAATTCGTCCACACTCTTAATTTCAATAAAGTATCGCGCATTAACATCGATCCCGAAGGTGTTATATGGTTTTAAGGATATGTTTTGTTGAATATTCAAAGAGCGCGGTATTGATTAAGGGCAGCGTGAAGCAGGGCAACCGCACGCTTCAGTTTTTCTTTTTTCAAAACATAAGCAATACGAATTTGGTTTTTGCCAAGACCCGGTGTAGCATAAAAGCCTGCGGCAGGAGCAACCATAACGGTTTGTTTCTCATCCTCAAAATCTTCGAGCAACCACTTGGCAAAGTGATCGGCATCCTCTACAGGTAACGAGGCCATGCAGTAAAAAGCCCCTTGCGGTTTGGCAACAATCACCTCCGGAATCTTTTTTAACTCCGCGATCAATATATCTCGCCTTTCTACATATTCTTCGATTACGGCATCAAAATACTCCTGAGGTGTATCCAGAGCCGCCTCACTTGCCAGTTGAGCGAGGGTAGGAGGGGATAATCTTGCCTGGGCAAATTTTAAGGCAGAATTTAATACTTCTTTATTTTTACTGACCAGGCAGCCGATACGGGCACCACACATACTATACCTTTTGGAAACAGAATCCACTACAATTGCATGATTTTCCAATCCTTTTTCACGTAATATGGAGTAGTGTTCCTTACCATCATAGGTGAATTCTCTGTAAACTTCATCGGCTACCAGGAAAAGGTCGTATTTGATCGCCAATTGTGCCAACTTGGCTATCTCGGCCCTGCTGTATAAATAGCCTGTTGGATTCCCAGGATTACAAATTAGAATGGCTCTCGTACTTTCCGAGATCAGTTTTTCAAAATCTTCGATTGGAGGGAGTGCAAAATTGTCTTCTATTTGAGACACCACAGGTACCACCTGTAATCCCATGGCAGTGGCAAAGCCATTGTAGTTGGCATAGAATGGTTCAGGAATAATGATTTCATCCCCGGCATCGGCGATACTACCCATTGTAAAGGATAAGGCTTCAGATCCGCCGGTGGTCACAATAATATCATTTGCCTCAACTTTTACTCCTTGTTTGGCGTAATAGTCCGAAAGCTTCGACCGATAAAGCTCAGAGCCTTCTGTCCTTGAATACTCCAATACTTCAATATTGTGATTACGAACTGCATCCAATGCAATTTTAGGAGTTTTAATATCGGGCTGTCCAATGTTCAGATGAATCACTTCGATGCCTCTTTTTTTGGCATCTTCTGCGTATGGGACTAATTTCCTGATAGGTGACTCCGGCATTAGTTTCCCTTTTCTGGAAATAGAAGGCATATGGTTCAATTATAAGGCAAAAATGAGAAATCAAAATGTAGCAAACAACTCATGCCCCAATATATTCTGTTTGTCTAATGGAATGTTAAATTCTGATCCGGACCTCTTAATTTTTTGTAACTTTAAGAGACATCAAACTTAAAATGAACAGTTTGCGCTCCATTTTTTCATTTTGGCTATTTCTATTTCTATGCCTGCCATTTTGCGGCCTGGCTCAGTTTTACAGTCTGCCAGAGGATCAAAAATACGAGAAGATCAGATTTGAACTGGTCAATAACCTGATCATTGTGCCCATTGAAGTTAATGGGATTAAACTTTCCTTTATCCTTGATTCCGGGGTTAACAAACCAATATTGTTCAATTTAGCCGATCAGGACTCCATTTCATTAAACAATGTTTCCGAAATTTCAATTCGCGGGCTTGGTAGTGGAGAACCTATTAAAGCGCTAGTGTCCAAAGGGAATACATTTAAAATTGAGAATATAGTTAATACAAACCAGCAGTTATATGTGGTTCTCGATAAAGAAATGAACTTTTCACCCAGGCTTGGTAT
>JBPCUI010000091.1:0-3293 GCA_051011235.1 Flavobacteriaceae bacterium | reverse complement strand
TCTTAATGCCTTGATTTGATTATTGTTCAGCAGGAAGTAATCAGAGTTTGGGAAGCTGCCATCCGTTGTAATATCTGGCCCCTATCAGTTTATTAGCATTTTTATCACTGAACTTTTCCCGATCGTCGTTCCAATTTATCCTGGAGCCTGTTTTAAATGAGATGTTCCCCATATGGCAAACCAAGGCAGTATCATAACCTACCTGAATAGGCGCCTTTAATGATGCTTTATCCCGACTTTTCACGGCAGAGATAAAATTCGCTGTGTGCAAATCCAAACCACTACCCTGATTCGACTGTAAAGGGACGGCTTCCATCCTGTCAATACCTTCCTTGTCCCAACCCTGGAATTCTTTCTCGGCCACAATTTCCCAACCGCCCCTATCGAGTATCAAAGTTCCGTTGTTTCCTATAAACGCGATACCGTGGTCTCGTCCAAAATTACCTTCACTAATGCCAGTAGCGTGTTCCCAGAGAATGGAATAATTGTCGTATTCAAATATGGTCTGAAGCGTATCTGGTGTTTCAGCAGCATCGTTGGGATAGGCAAATTTACCCCCCATTGCAGTAACAGAATTAGGTATGCTGGCCTTCATTCCATAGAGTGCATAGTCCATGAGGTGTACCCCCCAGTCTGTCATCAACCCACCAGCGTAGTCCCAGAACCACCTAAAATTGAAATGAAATCTGTTGGGGTTGAATGGCCTCGTTGGTGCGGGTCCCAGCCACATTTTGTAATCCACTCCATCAGGAACCGGCCCATCGGGCTTTATATCCACCGGCTTCATCCAACCCTGGTAGGCCCAAGCCTTGACCGTTCTAATTTCTCCCAGCTTGCCGGAATGAACAAAGTCAATTGCATCCACAAAATGAGGCTGACTGCGCTGCCATTGTCCTATCTGAACCATCCGGTCGTTCTGATCGACTGTCTGCAACATGATCTTACATTCTTCGATCGAATTGGCAATTGGTTTCTCGCAATAGGCATCTTTGCCCGCACTTATGGCATCGCAAAGCTGAAGGCAATGCCAATGATCCGGCGTACCAATGATAACAATATCGATATCCTGATCATCCAGTAAATCCCTGTAATCATTATACCATTTTGGTTTCTTAATTCCTGCTTTTTCCAGGTCTGCCGTACGTGAAGAGAGTACCGCTTTATCCACATCGCAAAGAGCTACCAATTCTACTTCACTTAATTTAAGCATAGAGACCAGGTTGGCAAAGCCCATCCCTTTACAGCCGATTAGTCCAAGCTGAATTTTATCATTGGGGCTTACCCGTTTCCTGAAATTCGCAAGTACTTCCATCGGAATACCACCTAGTATTCCAAAACCTGCCATTCCCAGGGAAGTAGATCGAATAAATTTTCTCCTCGTTGAAGTCATGTTTAAAAAGTCATTGGATTCTCAATGAATATAAAGACTTTTTATCAAGAAAAAAAAACGCCGGCAAAGCCGGCGTTGGTGTCATTTTGTATAATCAGATAGAGTATTATTTTTCTTTTGCAGCACTGATCTTTCTGCTCATCTCCATCGAGATGGCAGAGCGGTCGAACTTCAGTCTGCCCGCCATAGTTTCGATTATACAGGAACTGTCTTTCTCGTTCAGATCCACGACTTTACCGTACAAACCACTTTTGGTTACGATCTTATCTCCCTTTTTCAAAGCTTCAGCAAATCTTTTCTCGTCCTTTTGTCTTTTCATTTGCGGCCTGATCATAAATAAATAAGCCACCAAAAAGATGAGAATTAAGGGAAGGAATTGTCCTAAATCACCCATTATCTAAGGTATATGTATTAATTATTGTGCAACAGGACCAACAGTTGACACTGAGGCTCCGTCTTTTGGGGTTACAAATGCCTTAATTTTAAGGATTTCGGAATTTTGTTCCGTATTTGCTGTAACGGTAACTGTCTTTATAACCTGGTTCTGACCAGATCCGTTGAATTTCACCAAAAGTTCTCCGGTCTCGCCCGGTGCGATAGGTGTATTTTTCGGATACTCAGGTACTGTGCAGCCACAGCTGCTCTTGGCATCGGTAATAATTAATGGAGCGTTACCGGTATTGGTAAATTTGAAGATTGTTTCCTGGGGCGCCCCGTTTTGGATAGTTCCAAAATCGTGCTCCCGCTTGTCAAAAGTCATAACTGGAAGATTCTTAGCCTGTGAATCGCGATCTGCCGCTAGTTCTACTTTGTCGGCATCCACCTTACTGGAGGCCTTTTCTTTGCAGGAATACATGGCTGCAACGGCAACCACTGTCAACACCAATAATATTCTTTTCATTATTTTTTGAATTTATAAATTTGCCCCAAAATTAAGGAATATTTGTTTACAATAATCCACGCCCTGTTTTTTTAAGCTTTCCTTCTGATTTGTATTCTTTGACCAGCTTATCCAATATTCCATTAATAAAGATGCTGCTTTTGGGGGTTGAATATTCTTTGGCAATTTCCAGGTACTCATTGATGGTTACACGCTCAGGAATTGAAGGGAAATAGAGCAGTTCACAAATGGCCATTTTTAAGAGGATTGCGTCCACATCCGCGATGCGGTCTTTATCCCAATTTGGTGTCTTACCCTCAATTTCTTTTACCAGAGAACTATTCTTTAGAAGCGTTTTACTCAGCAGGTCCCGGGCAAATATCATATCATCTTTATCCTTGAGGAGTTTTGGAAGGAAAAATCCCTCCTTATTGTTCTCATTGACTTTTCTGAATAATTTCAAGATAAAGGTATTCACCAGGGGAATATCATCAACCCAGGTAAGCTTATCATCCTCAAAATATTCATATAGTTTCTCATTAGGCGCGATCACTTCCTTAAACAAATCAATTATCAGTGCCTTATCTGTTTCATAGCCATTTTCTGTGGACAGCATATAATCCCGATATACCTGGTGGGCAGTAATTTCCTTGTATATAATTTTTACATATTCTTCGTTGAGATACCAGTTTTTCAACTTGCGCTGTTCGATTTCCTTACCCAAGCTTTCATTTTCTGCTATTTGTAAAACGAGCTTGTTATTGAGGAATTTTTTCTTGTCGGGGAAAGCTTCATCAGAGCCGGCCAGGTATGCATTTGAGGAATGTGTCACATGCTTCGATGCAAGTTGATAGAGCTCCCGGAATAGGCCCATCACTAAAAGGTACAATACATAGGTGTTGTTTATACTTACCTTCAAAAATTTCTCTTGCTTATCCAAAGAATCTTCTTTAGATAAGATCAGTGCATAGATGCACTGCATTACTTTAACGCGGATATGCCTTCTGGTAAGCATTTAAAAGA
>JBPCUI010000090.1:0-2978 GCA_051011235.1 Flavobacteriaceae bacterium | reverse complement strand
GCCCGGTAGAGGTTAATAAAGCGCTCAAAATACAAGTCGAGTTCTATGGGGTCCACATCGGTAATGCGAAGCAAATAGGCCACAATACTGTTGGCACCACTACCTCGACCTACATAGAAAAACCTTTTCTCC
The DNA here is from genome assembly GCA_051011235.1 of Flavobacteriaceae bacterium. Lineage (GTDB taxonomy): Bacteria > Bacteroidota > Bacteroidia > Flavobacteriales > Flavobacteriaceae > JAHEJJ01. The sequence goes on along the minus strand of JBPCUI010000090.1, from coordinate 2,846 downwards.
CGGGCCTTGGAAACAATGTCCCAATTGATTAAAAAATAGGAGACAAAATTCTTTTCTTTAATCAGTGTCAACTCTTTTTGGAGTCGCTCCCTGATAGGTTTGTCCACTACGGGATAGCGGTAAGGGAGGCCGTCATGGCACAATCGCTCCAGAAGTTTTTCATCTTCTTTTTTGCTTCCTAAATAGGTCTGCAGGTTCTGGGGAGTTCGGTTTTTAGAAAAATCGAAATGGATACTGCAGGAATTCATCAGCCATTCTGTGTTTTCAAGAATAAAGGGGTATTCTGCAAAGGCCGCGGCCAGGTTTTGAACGGGAAACATTTTTTCCTCTTCGCTGGCCTCTTCTTCCCTGGAGAGCTTGCTTAACAGCACATTCTTATCTATGGCTCGCAGCAATCGGTGCGCATTAAAATCGCGCTTATTCCTGAAGGTAACGGGTTGCAGCACCAACAGTTTGTCTTTTTTTTCCACTAAGCTGGAGAAGGGCAGCCTTCTTAGGTCCCTTATGGAGATTCCTATAAACTCATGTTCCCGGAAATCGCTCTGGTCATTGAGCAGTACCTTTTCAAAGGGGTAGATTACGTAGGCGTGTTTAAACTTCGGGGCTCTTTGGGAGATTTCTTTTTCCTCGTGGAGGTGGGCAGACAGGAAGGTGTTTAGTTCCTGGTAGCCTTTATTGTTTTTGGCAATGCCTACGAAACATTGGTCTGCCCCGTTTCTGAAATCGATCCCTAAAATGGGTTTTATATTGTATTTGGGAGCTTTGCGAACAAAGTTCAAGCTTGCAGAGGTATTGTTGATATCTGTAAGTACCAGTTGGGTCACCTGGTTTTCCCGGGCGAGTTCTAAGAGGGCTACTTCGGAAAAAGTCCCGTATCGTAGGCTGTAGTAGGTGTGGCAGTTAAGGTACATAAGTTGTATTATTTCTATATCCACCGTAGCTTGTACGAGCAGAGGCAGATGTTGTTATTTTTAGTCTTTCATTTCTTTTGTTCGCCTAAAAGAAATGAAACAAAGAAAAGGGCGCTTTTCCATATGAATTTTCAGGCTTTGCCTGAAACCGATTACGGAACTTCGCCACAAATGGCAATGCCATTTGCGAGTGCCAACCAAAGCTTCCGCAATCTATTCGCGGAAAAGGAAAGTTTTTAGTGATACCTTTCGCTTCGTATTGATGTTTCTTCATCCGCCGTAGCTCACAAGAGCGGAGGTGGAGTTTATTGTTTTCTATGTGCCAGTACTATAGGTGGCTGGCCATTAAAGGGGTTGTGCATTCTGCCAATAGTTTTGGCCCCAAGGCCAGAGGCTCTTAGTACGCTTTTATCGCCAAAGCGTTCCCGGATATTATCCATTGCGGTATAGAGGTTCAGGGCTTCTTCGGTATCTTCAAACAGGTTGATCTGATAATTTCCCGGCACCAGGTGGCTAAAGCGGATACCTATAAGCCTCACCAGCAAACGCCTGTTATACAGGACTCTGAACAGCTCCAGGATTTTGGGAATAAGAATATGGTCTGCACTGGTGTAAGGGATCCGGACTTGTTTGGAATAGGTGTTAAAATCTGAATACCTGATCTTGACGGCAATGCAGGCTGTAAGCTTTTCCCCTCTGCGGAGCTGGTAAGCCAGGTTCTCTGTCATGGCTATAAGGATGCCTTTTAGTTTCCCAACATCTATGGTATCGCGGTCAAAAGTGCGTTCTGTAGAAATGGATTTACGCTCGCAAAAAGGGATCACAGGGGAGTTGTCTACCCCATTGGCCCGTTTCCAAATGACAGCGCCGTTAGCCCCCAATACGCGTCGCATAAGGTCCATAGGCATTTCCTGTACGGTTTTTACTTTTCTGAGTCCCAGGTTTCTGAGCGTCTGGTAGGTTTTGTCGCCCACCATAGGAATCTTTTTGATAGAGAGCGGGGCCAGAAATGGCTTTTCATAGCCAAAATCTACTTTGAGCTGGTTGTTGGGTTTAGCCTCATTGGTGGCTACTTTAGAGACTACTTTGTTTACAGACAGCCCAAAGGAAATGGGGAGCCCGGTTTCTTTAATGATCATTTTCCGCAATTCGGAGGCGTAGTGGTAGCAACCAAAAAAGCGGTCCATTCCGGAGAGGTCCGCATAGAATTCATCTATGCTCGATTTCTCAAAAACGGGAACCTGTTTTTTGATGATTTCTGTGACCAGATCGGAGTGCTTGCTGTAGGTGCCCGCGTTACCGCGGATGACAACGGCTTCAGGGCAAAGTTCCCGTGCCATTTTCATAGGCATACCGGAATGTATACCAAAACCCCGGGCCTCGTAGCTACAGGCAGCCACCACTCCCCTGTCGCTGGTACCACCTACCAGCAGGGGTTTGTTTTGCAACTCGGAATTAATGAGCCGCTCTACGGATACAAAAAAGGTATCCAGATCCAGATGAAGAATGGTTTTTTGCATAACTGTCTAAAAGGACAGCTAAGTTATGGAATATTTCCTATTTTTTGGATTTTTTCCATATTTATTTTAAACCATTTTAGCGAGTTTTTTGAATGTACTAGTCAAAGGCAAATCCTGTAGTCACCCTAAAGATAAATGCATAGAGTGCAATTAAGAACATTGCAAAGCAAAACCACGCAAAAAGTTTAAAATAGTTTCGTATAATAAGGGTTCCTAAATTCCTGAATCCTTCCAAATAAATTTCCTTAAGTAAGTCTATAGTTTTCATAACACTAATTTTAGAATTTACTTATAAGACTTCAAAAGCCGTTCTAAGTTTAATTTTTTACCATTCTTTTAGTCAAGGCAACAGAATTTCCTGATAAAATGCACAATTTCTATAGTGCAGTCTTTAAACAGCGATTTTTAAGGAAAG
>JBPCUI010000089.1:0-5003 GCA_051011235.1 Flavobacteriaceae bacterium | reverse complement strand
CTGCTGCCCGTGGTTACATCAATAATATTGGATAATGTGTTACCGGATCCTGAACAGGAACCGTAGTCGATCTCAGCAATGTACATTCCAGCCTGACTAACTGTAATAGATTCACTTTTTTCAGTCAGGGGCGTACCACTGCGGTACCAATTATACTGGTAAGTGCTGGCATTAGGAAGGTTGTAAACTTCCAGTGTGATAGAGTTTCCATCGCAAACTTCTGCCGTACCATCGCCAAAATCGGCCTGACCCTGTGGTCTGATCGTAATTGCGGAATTCACATCGATGTAATACAACGGATAGGGAGAGGAAGCGGGCCCTGTAATTGCTGGGTCCGTACTGCGAACTCTCATTCGGTAATTCTCGCCTCTTGCGTTGTTAGGGACTGTAAACTGAAAGAAAAAGTCGAAATTGGTATTTTTAGTTCCATCTCTTGCTAGTTCAAGTGCACTTGAAAAACTTCCACTGGAATCTGAAAGTTCAAGAATAAATTCATTTCCGGAGTTAACCAACGGAGGGCTCCAGGTGAAATTTACCCAGAAATCGTTAAAGCTGTCCGAAGCACATGCTTGTGTCCAGGGGGAATTTCCCACTGGAGGCGTCTGGTTTGGTGCCGGTGTAGGGGCATCTAGAATTTGTGCCTGAATTCCATATGTTCCCATGAACACGAAAACACAAAAGATCAATTTTTGAAAGAAAGATAGTTTTGGTCTCATAAGTAGATGTAGTTTTGGGGAACTACAGTTTTACCGCTTGCTTGATTTGGGTACGGATAAACCGTTTGGCTCTCTGTTTTTTGGCAATAGTTTTACTCATCACTAGGTTCTATTTGCGCTGATCCTAGTATTTAACAACAAATATGACGTATAATTACCGCGCGAGAAATTTAATGTTGTGGTACTGATTAAATATGTTGTGAAACGCATTTATTACATGGTGAGCATAAAATATAAGGTGCTATACCGCCATTTTTCCTACATTTGTGCCTCTAAATTTGGATGATGAGCACTGCAACCAGGTCATTGAACTTTATAGAGCATATCGTCGAGGAAGACCTTTCCAAAGGGCTGCCAAAGGATCAGCTGAGGTTCCGGTTTCCGCCCGAACCCAATGGTTATCTTCATATCGGGCATGCAAGTTCAATATGTTTGAATTTTGGGCTTGGCCTCAGATATGAAGCACCGGTAAACCTGAGATTTGACGACACCAATCCCACAAAAGAAGAGCAGGAGTTTGTAGACGCCATAAAAAAGGACGTAGAGTGGCTGGGATATACCTGGGATACAGAGTGTTACGCATCGGATTATTTTCAACAGCTTTATGATTGGGCCGTATCGCTGGTTAAGGATGGAAAAGCCTATGTAGACAGTCAGTCTTCGGAAGAAATGGCGCGTCAAAAGGGGACTCCTACAGAAGCAGGCACTGAAAGCCCGTTTAGGAAGCGAAGTGTTGAAGAGAATCTGACCCTTTTAGAGGGAATGAAAAATGGTGAATTTAAGGAGGGTACTCATGTTTTGAGAGCAAAAATAGACATGACCTCATCGAATATGCTAATGCGAGACCCGATTATGTATCGCATCCTGTTTAAGGCGCATCACCGAACAAATACCGATTGGTGTATTTATCCACTGTACGATTGGACCCATGGCGAAAGCGATTATATAGAACAGGTATCACATTCACTTTGCACACTGGAATTTGCCCCTCACCGGGAACTTTACGATTGGTTTTTAGATCATGTAGTGGAATCTGAAAAATTAAGACCTATACAACGTGAATTTGCAAGAAGGAATTTGAGTCATACTGTTGTGAGCAAACGAAAACTGCTACAGCTGGTAGAACAAGGTGTTGTAAACGGCTGGGACGATCCCAGAATGCCTACTATTTCAGGCCTGAGGAGAAGGGGCTATACACCGGAAGCGATTAAAAGTTTTGCCGAGACCATTGGAATTGCAAAGCGGGAGAACGTAGTAGATGTTTCTCTGCTGGAATTTCACATCCGCGAGCATCTCAACAAAATCGCACCCAGGGTTATGGCGGTATTAAACCCTGTCAAGATCATAATCACGAATTACCCGGAGAATAATGTAGAAAGCGTGGAGACCGATAATAATCCTGAAGATCCGGAATCTGGCACACGCGAAATTCCTTTTTCTCGGGAGCTGTTTATCGAAAGAGATGATTTTAGAGAAGAAGCTAACCGTAAATTCTTTCGTTTAAAACTTGGGGGTGAAGTTCGTTTAAAAAGCGCGTATATCATCAAAGCTGAGAGCTGCGTCAAGGACGATGACGGCGTCATACAGGAAATCCACTGTACCTACGATCCCAAGAGTAAAAGTGGTAGCGGAACAGAAGAGAGCATGAGACGAGTAAAAGGAACACTGCACTGGGTTTCGGTTGCACATGCTATACCCGCGGAAATCCGTTTATACGACAGGCTTTTTACAGATGAAACGCCAGATGGCCACAAGGACAAGGATTTTATGGATTTTATAAACAAGGATTCCCTTGATGTTGTTACCGGGTATATTGAACCAAGTCTTCAAGATGCCAGTGCCGGAGATCGATTTCAATTCCAGCGCCTGGGATATTTTTGCGTAGATCCGGACAGCACAGCCAATAAGCTGGTATTTAACAGGACCGTTACCCTGAGAGATACCTGGGCTAAATTACAGCAGAAACAATCATAAATATACCGAAAAGTATATTATTCTTCCTTTTTCTCTTTATTATGCCGCTTCATCGCCTCTCCTATTTGGTTGCTCGCAGTAAATGAAGCCACCATATTGTTCAGCATGTCACTACCGGCCTGGGGCGAATTGGGCAAGAGGATCAGATTGGTGTTGGTTTCTTCACCAATGGCCTGCAATGTATCATAGTGTTGGGTTACGACTATAAGCGCGGATGCTTCTTGTGAGTTGATGCCCACCTTATTCAATACCTCTACTGATTCTTCCAGTCCTCTGGCGATTTCTCTTCGTTGATCTGCAATACCCTGGCCTTGAAGTCGCTTGCTTTCCGCTTCAGCCTTTGCTTTTTCAACAATAAGGATTCTGGCTGCATCACCTTCGAATTGCGCTGCTATTTTTTCACGTTCCGAAGCATTAATCCTGTTCATAGCCGCTTTCACCTGCGAATCCGGGTCTATGTCGGTGACCAGAGTTTTTATGATATCATAGCCGTATTCGATCATTGCATCCTGTAATTCTGCCTTAACAGCAATTGCAATGTCGTCTTTCTTTACAAAGACGTCGTCGAGTTTCATTTTAGGCACTTCGGCTCTCACCACGTCAAAAACATAAGAAGTAATCTGGTCATGAGGGTATTCAAGTTTGTAAAAGGCCTCGTACACTTTTTCCCTTATCACTACATATTGAACTGATACTTTGAGCTTTACAAATACGTCATCCAGTGTTTTTGTTTCTACAATAACATCTAATTGCTGAATTTTAAGACTTAACCTGCCGGATATGCGATCCACCATTGGTATTTTCATTTGAAGACCGGAATTTCTAACACTTTGAAATTTACCGAAGCGCTCAATTACTGCCGCGGTTTGCTGTTTTACTACGAAAAAGGATGAAATCAGAATAATAAAACCGATGACAAAAAAGGGAATCATAAAAAAGTCGCTCATTGCTCTTTGTTTTAGTTAATGATAGGAAAGACAAATAATAAGTCTTGGTTTTTTGTATTTGTTACATAAAATGCTGCTAAAGCAGCAAACGGAATTTTTATTTAAAGCAATTCAACCGCATTGGTAATTCGGCCAAGACTTTCCTCTTTACCCAACAAAGCTATAATATCGAACAGCTGAGGACCTTTTAGATCGCCTACAATCACCAGGCGCAACGGGGCCATCACCTTCCCGAAGCCGATCTCACGCTTAGCTATCCAGCTTTTTACCCGCTCTTCAATCTTCTCCGAAGAGAAATCTGCTATTTCGTCCAGAACGCTGGCCACATCGGTCATTATCGCAGAGCTGCCTTCTTTCCAGTGTTTTTTGACGGCCTTTTCATTGTAAGAATTTGGAGCATTAAAGAAATACTGCCCCTCATCCCAAATGTCGTGGATAAAATCTGCCCTCTCTTTTAACAGCTGCACAACGCTTAACAGATAATTATCTGAATAGGCACTAAAGTCGACATCTATATGATGCTTGAGATCTTCAACCAACACATTATCAGAGCGTTCCTGAAGATATTTATGATTATACCATTTGGTTTTTTCGGGATCGAAGCGAGCTCCGGATTTGTGAACCCGGTCTAAACTAAATTGTTCAATTAGTTCGTCGAGAGTTAAAATTTCCTCTTCACCGCCTGGATTCCAGCCAAGAAACGCAAGAAAATTAAGTACGGCCGCCGGGTAATAACCAGATTCGCGATAGCCTATGGAATTCTCCCAGGAAAGTGGAAATATCGGAAACCCCATTTTTTCACCATCCCGTTTACTGAGCTTTCCTTTTCCAACCGGTTTAAGTATTAAGGGTAGATGGGCAAAAGCAGGAGCCTCCCAGCCAAATGCACTGTACAGTTGATAATGAAGCGCTAAAGACGGAAGCCATTCCTCACCCCTGATAACATGACTAATTTCCATTAAATGGTCATCTACAACATTGGCGAGATGATAAGTGGGCATCCCATCGCTCTTGAATAGTATTTTATCGTCCAGAGTGGAAGTGTCTATTTCAATCTGGCCTCTTATTAGATCCTGGATTTGCATTTTTTGTTCTGCCGGCATCAAATATCTGATTACATACGGCTTCCCCTGATCCATAAGGCTTTTTGCATCCTCCTCATTCATGGACAAGGAATTTATCAGCCCTGCCCTGCTATTCCAGTTGTAGATGAAAGTTTTACCTTCAGCCTCTTGCTCCTTCCTTTTTAGCTCAAGTTCTTCAGGAGTATCGAATGCGTAATACGCATTTCCACTTTCGACCAGTTTTCTGGCGTATTCGCCATAGAGATGCTTTCGCTCACTTTGCCTGTACGGCCCGTATGAAG
>JBPCUI010000088.1:0-5981 GCA_051011235.1 Flavobacteriaceae bacterium | reverse complement strand
ATACCGGATTTGGTGATTTACGTGTCCGGGCTAGCATTAATTTTACCGGAGCCCCATCATTAGAGCCTCAGGATTTTTCTTCATATGCACCTAAAACGGTAACAGGTTTGGGCGTACAGGTGATCATCCCCACAGGTAATTACAAGCCAGAACAATTGCCCAACCTGGGCTCTAACCGATGGAGCGTCCGTGCTACCTACGGCCTGTCCCGCACCTTTGAAAAATGGGTTCTTGAAGGTTTTGTTGGCGCCTGGTTTTTCAGCGATAATAAGGAGTTCCTGGTAAACAATACCCTCGAGCAGTCTTCACTATGGGTACTTAAGGGAAATATAATAAGGTCGTTCAACCAACAGGGGATGTGGCTTGCCTTTTCAACAGGCTATGGCTATGGTGCGGAAACTTATATAAATGGTGTAAAACGGGACGCCATTATTTCCCAACTGCGCTTAGGGCTCACTTATATGCTTCCCTTGAGCAAAAAGCATTCGCTTAAATTCAGTGTTAATTCGGGAATAAGGTTCCAGGAAGGTGCAGACTTTGATCTGTTTGGATTTTCATACAGCTATATGTGGTTAGATAAAAATAAGAAAAAACAACTCCAGAAAACATCCAAACAGTGAATCATTGCAGCGTTAAGTCTCAATTTGGTAAGAGTTGATGTGAGAAAGAAAGGATTCTTAGCCTATATAGAATTAGTATCTTTATTGTAGTTTTCTGATTATTTCCTCAGACTGTTTCGAATTGAAGCCACGTATAAAAAAAATAATAAAGCGGATTGCCCTGGGGATATTAATATTCTTCGTTTTGGGCATTATTCTGGGTTTAATTTTCTACAGAGATGTGGAAGATTGGATGGAAGCAGAGATTCAGCAATATTTGGCTGAACTGGAATATGGAGATATAGAGATAAAAGAGATTGAACTCGCGCTTTTTCAGCACTTGCCAAATATTACGGTGAGGTTAAAGCATATAAATTTTTATGAGCAGAAAGATTCCCTCAGAACAAAAGAGCAGCTTCCCATTTTATATGCAGAGAATCTTCATCTAGCCTTTGAACCCTGGGAGCTAATAAAAAATCAAAATTTAAAAGTAACTACCATTAGCGTTGTTAATGGTGTTGTGGACCTGCTTACCTATGAAGACAACAAGACAAATCTTGAAAGAGCATTATCCAAGCCTCAAAAACGGTCGATGCCAGCTGTTAAGTCGGATACCTTAGTAAAAACGAAACCGAAACAAAAAACAGAGAAGGCATCCGAAAAGCAGAAGAAACCTCCGGTTGTCAAGGAACAACTTACCATCGATCTGCAAGAAATTCATCTTGAGAATATCATGTTGAAGTACAATAATCCAAGTGAAAAGTATGCTTCCCAAATAGATTTAAATTTTCTTGATGGCGAAGTGGTATTGAATGCGCAGGGTATATCTCTCGATCTCATCACTGAGTTTGAAGTCACCAAAAGCACAAAGTTTTCTACGATTGCCAAGCAGGGACCGGCATCACTTTCGCTTATCCTCGACTTTATAGATGCCACACAAAAAATTGTGATTCATGAGGGAGACCTGAGTCTGAAGAATGTTTCAGTAGACGTAAAAGGAACCTATGATCATAAGCAGGGAAATTATGTCGATATGGAATTTGATGCCTCATCCAGTGATATTGCTTTTCTTTCCAAAATAATCCAGGAAGATATATTAGATCAGAACGAGTCTTTGATTAAAAATGCCGATATCGTCTTAAAAGGGCATGTCCAGGGAAAAATGGAAGACAATATTCCCGAAATAGATGTGAATTTTGGCGTAAAGGATTTGAGCATGGATGGGCCGGCAGGGAGAGGAAAATTCGATAAGGTAGGATTTGAAGGTGAATTCCACTCTGGTGAGGAAGCCGATTTTTCTTCAGCAAAACTAGCGATCAGGAATGTGCGAGGGCAAACCCCAGGCGGCTCTGTATCGGGCAATCTCTATGTAAATAATTTTCATCATCCGTATATAAAAAGCAATTTGAAGGCCACCCTGGATTTAGCTGGGTATGATCAAATATTTCAACTACCCAATATAGATTCCCTGAGAGGAAAGATAAAACTGGTATCAGATTTCGATGGTTTGCTCAATCTGGAGAGCACACACGCAATGGATAGCATAGGAAGTTGGTCCCTGGAATTGGAAGGCATCGGATTTGATTATATTCCCTTTAAAAGAACGATCAGTAATCTCAATGGTACCATCAGTGAAGCTCGTAATGAAGTGGCCCTGAATAATCTGAGTGTTTCTTACGATAGCAGTCATCTGTCCATAAATGGAAAGATTAGAAACCTATATCATTTTATTTTCAACAAGGAACAGGATATTGAAGCGGAACTTATGGTAAAGTCGCCTCAGTTATACACCTCACATTTCATTTTCAACCCCGATTCCGTGGCGCTGGTTAATGACCGCATAAGTAATCTGGAAGCAGAAATAAAACTCACCGGGAGAGATAATGATGCTTTTGATTCTTATTTCCCATCGCTTACCGCAGAACTTAATTACTTGTCCTTTGAGTTGGATAAATTACCTGGCTTGTCCAATCTGCAGGGTCTTGTTGAATTTAGAGAGACCAAAACGGGATTTCAGGTAGATGTTCCCGGACTCGAGGCACAGCTACCAAATGGATCTGCTGATATATCAGGTATGGTGTTGATCCCTGCCGATTTCCAGACGCTGGATGTACGTGCAAAGCTGCATATAAAGGATATCCCGGAAGAATACGCATTAGACCTCATCAATGAAATGAAAGATCGCGATTTGCTAAATGCAAAAAATACGAGTCCTGATCAAATGAGTATTATAAATGGGAATTTAAATTTATCAGGTGTCATCGAAACAATTCCGTTTGCTTTGCGCAATGCAGCCATTTCTAACAGTACATTTTCGATTCACCAACCGGATTCTGTGTACTATGAATTTGAAAATATCAATCTTAAGCTGGAGGAACTTTACTTTCTGCATAAACCTGATACTTATGAGATAGCAGGGGTTAAAACTGTTGCAGGCGAACTTCAGGTAGACGCTATTAATACCCGGAGCATTAGAAATGTCCCGTTTGAAATGGATTTTAGCGGAGCCAATGACAAGTTTAATATCGAATTTTCTACATTGAAAAATACAGATATTCAGGATAGAGGATTTTTGTTAATTGACCTTAGTAAAGAGCCTCCACATTTTGAAGCGAGTTATCATTTAAAAGATATCCCAGTGGCTTCCGTTATTGAGGATTACACCTCTGATAAATTAGTGGAAGGCTTAGTAAATGCGTCTTTGGATTTTGACAGTAATGGAACCAATTTGCAACAATTGGGTGATAACCTGAGGGGGGGCGTAAAGATTTCCGGAGATTCCCTGGTCCTATACGGCATTGATTTAGACGATCTCTTGAGGAAGTACGAGCGCAGCCAAAAGTTTAATTTGGCCGACGTCAGTGCTTTTTTAATGGCCGGTCCTATAGGTGCCGCCGTAACCAAAGGAGCGGATTTCACCAGCCTTATTTCGGCAGATTTAAAACCGGAACACAGAACTTATGTTTCAAAAGTCCTCGCCCAATGGAGTGTTGATCACGGCGTCCTGAAAACAGAGGATGTAGCCTTTAGCACACAAAAAAACCGCCTGGCATTTCACGGGAGTATGGATTTTCTAAAAGATACCATTCCAGGTTTTACTACCTATGTGCTGGACAAAAAGGGTTGCAGCCTGATGGAACAACGCATATATGGTAAGATGGGAAGTTTACAGATGGGCAAGTTAAAAATTGCCAAAACGATATTGGGCTCCGTAGTTAACCTGATAAATTCGGTTGTAGGCAAAGAATGTGAGCCGGTCTATACAGGAGCGGTAGAGCATCCTCCGAAATCTTAATAGAAAGTGATCTGATATATTTCCGTAATTATGAATATCTAAATTTTATATTTCAACTTGGTCAAATTTTGTACATCACTATTGCTGCTGGTTCCCTGTCTCTTGGTCTTTGGCCAGAAAAAAAGAGAAAAGGACTCCACGGCCATAATATCCTATGCCGACAAGTTTGTAGTAAAAATAAATGTAGACACCCAAACAGACACCTATACGCTTAGGAATAACATCGACGGAACAAACCTCAGCATTACGCCAAACAATAACTATCGGTTATTTCTTTCACTCGACTATCAATTCCTGGGGTTGAGCATTGGTTTCTCACCTACTTTTTTTTCAGGCAATAACGACGATGATCTCAAAGGGGAATCCTCTTTTAGTGATTTCAGGTTTAGAGCAGCACTGGGACAATGGGTTCAGGGATTTCAGATAAGCTCAATTAAAGGATACTACGTAGAAAATACCGGAGACTTCATACCTGACTGGGTAGAAGGTGTAGATCCTTATATTCAGATATCGAATCTAACGAGCCGAATCTATGGAATGTCTACTTCTTATGTCTTCAATCCTAATTTTTCGTTTAGAAATGTGATCTATAACACAGAATGGCAAAAAAAGAGTACCGGTAGTTTTATCCCAACTCTCTTCTACAGTTATGATCCATTTTCTTATGAGTTGGAGGATTTTAAAAGCAAAGAAAACGTTTTTCCTATCAGGCTGTCCCTGGCATATTATTATACGGTTGTTATACATGATAATTGGTTTATAGCTGCTAACCTCTCTCCTTCGCTGGGAGTGCGTTTTTCAAAATTGAAACTTACAATTAATGATATTTCTACTCAGGAGAACAATACCTATTTTACAACCGGGTTGGAAGGAGGGTTGCAAATAGGGTATGCTTCAAGAAAAATAGTTTTCGGGACTGGTTTTACTTTCGACGTATATTGGAATGATGAGGACAGACTGGGAGCCGTGGAAAACGATAAAATATATGGATTAATCTATTTTGGCTACCGTTTTAATACTCCGGGATTTATAGATAGAGCGTACAACAAGTTTGCAAAAAAAATAGGGATTTAGCATGAAGATCAGATTCATACTACTCACTTTCTTAGTGCTGAATATATTTCCTGCATTGGCACAGGAGGAGGCCGAAGTACCGGAACAGGAGTATAAGTATCAGTTGGTGCTTGTTTTAGGTTATACTCATATACCGGAAGCGAGGACCGAAGGGGAGACCACTGAATCTGAAAATCTCCCTACAATTGGTCTTGACTTCTTTTACAGGATCCATGAAAAATGGAAATTAGGAATAGTACTGGACCTGGAACTCAATAAATATGAAGTAGACTTTGAAGGAGATCGCCTGCGCCGGGAAACAGCTTTTATTACGGGTATTGTGGCTGGTTTCGAAATATTACCCCGCTGGGGAATTATTTTTGGCCCTGGCTTAGAATTCGAACGTAATAAAAACCTGTTTTTGCTTCGCCTGGGTATGGAGTACGCCTTTGAACTGGGTCGCTCCTGGGAAATCCTTCCAGCCATCAACTTCGATTTCAAAAAGGAATTCAACACTTATTCTTTAGGACTGGGTATCGGTAAGCGGTTCTGATACTTCCTGAGCCGTTCCTATTCTGCAGAGCAAACTTGAGGCATAATTTCTTACTTGGTTTAGATTGCATGAGTTCCCAGACTTGTGGATCCTTTGCTATATGCGCTTTCGCGCCAATTTTGTTTTGCAATGCTTATATTTAGCATACCAATCATTTACCAGATGATCAGTACATTATTTGTTTTATTTGCTGGAATTGCACTTTCAATCGGTCTAATACAAATTTGGCTGGGATTTACAAGGAGGGATTTCAAAACAGATTTTTTATTTGGTCTCTTTGCCGTCTCAGCGGGTATTTACTATTTATGTTTAGGTCTTCAGTTGCCAAATTTCAAATTTTTAACCTTTTTTGCTGTCTCCATGTTTGCTTTATTTCCATGGTATTACGCACTGGAACTAGGCTATGTTAAAAGGAACTTACTTTGGTTAATCACCGGTCTTTGTGCCGGATTTTATGTAGTTATATTACTCGACCTTACAG
>JBPCUI010000087.1:0-6537 GCA_051011235.1 Flavobacteriaceae bacterium | reverse complement strand
ACTCAACCTTGCAGAGGTAGTAGCCAACTTAGATTATATTTTCAGTTATGGCGTATATATCCTTACGGCCCTGTATTGCTTTGTTGGATTAGCCAATATGAAGAATAGGAGCAGTTTCGCGTTCTATCCTTTTTTAGTGGTTTCCTTGTACTATACGATTTTTATCATGGAGGAAATGGCTTTTAATTACTGGGGGATGCAACTGCCCTGGCGCAGACAGGTCAACTTCAATTATCTCGACATGTTTCCGATGATCATCATTCTGAACAAGTTCGTTTTGATTATTCGCGACCATTGGAACAAAGGTTCATTAGAGCAAACACTAAATTATTACCGCGAAAATTTGAATCTTGTGCTGCACAGGGCGGATAAATTAATGGTAGTGCTTGATTTGAAGGGCGAGATTAACTATGCAAATCCGGCTTTCTATGAACTGGTTGAACAAAATGCAGAATTGCAGAATGCTCAGTTAACTGCTTTCCTGAGTACAAAGGATCAAAAACCGTTCATTGAGAAAGTGATCGATAGTAAAGACGAAAAAGGCAACATCATTACTGTGCATTCTACTACAAAAGGAATTAAGAGGGTAGCCTGGTCCTTTATCAGATCGGAAAGTTATAACCAACCAAACACGCCAGCATTTATTTATCTCTTTGGATCGGACATCACCAAGCTGCTTCAGACTGAAAACCAGTTGCAGCAAGCTTATAATGACCTAAAACTACTTAAAAATAAGCTGGAAGCAGAGAATATACAATTGCGAAGCGCTACCGATGCTCATACAGATTTATCGGAGCGAAAACTCTTAGGTCAAAGTCCGATTTTCCGTTATGTACTCAACAGGGTTGAAGATGTTGCGCCACTGGATATCCCGGTTCTTCTTGAAGGTGAAACAGGGGTAGGGAAGGAATTGTTTGCCAACGCTGTTCATGATAATAGTCCTCGCCGGAATAAACCATTTATTAAGATAAACTGTGCGGCCATCCCTGGCGAATTGTTGGAAAGCGAGTTATTCGGTTATGAAAAAGGCGCCTTTACCGGAGCGGAGAAAACCAAAAAAGGCGTTTTTGAACTTGCTGATGGAGGAACCTTATTCCTTGACGAGATCGGAGAATTACCGCTGCCACTCCAACCAAAACTATTGCGTGCTATCCAGGAAAATGAGATCAAACGCCTTGGCGCAGAAAAAAGTATTCAGATCGATGTAAGACTGATTGCTGCCACTAACCGAAACCTCCTTGATGAGGTGGAACAGGGCAGGTTTCGCTCCGATTTCTACTACCGGATCAATGTTTTCCCCATTACCGTGCCTTCGCTAAGGCAACGAAAAACTGATATCCCATTACTGGTAGAATTCTTTGTAGATGCGTTCAACAGAAAATATTCCAAAGATGTGGTACAGGTTTCTGAGTCCCTGATGGACGATTTGCAAAATTATAGCTGGCCGGGAAATGTACGTCAATTACGCAACGTGATCGAAAGGGCAGTGATTACTTCCAGTGAATCCCTACTTAAACTTGCGGCACCACTCCCAAAGGTGAAAGGAGGAAAACCGTCAATTGGAACAATTAATGAGAACGAGATGGACACCAAAACTGTCAAGACTCTGGAGGAATTTGAACGTGATCATATAACCGGCGTACTCAATCAATGCAACTGGAAGATTTCGGGAAAGGCCAGCGCTTCAGAAATCCTCGATTTACCCCCTAGCACCCTCCGCTCTAAGATGAAGAAACTGGGAATTCTTACGCGTGTGAACTAAAATTTTAAAGATTTTATGCCGCGAAATACAACCACGATATATCGCGAAAAACGAAATATCACGGATACTGTGTTTGAGTTTTTCTGCTCGCTACCACCCTTTTTGACATCTTAAAATACTGAATAAGTGCATGTTATATGTAGTATTAATAAGACCCATTTTTCGTGGCATACAACTTGGTATAGGCAATTCAACAGTCTTTAACCAATTCTAATATGCGTTTCCTCTTTGTACATTTTGAAATTCCAAATAACAAGATCCATGAATTTGATTTAGCTTTTCACCGCTTGGTAAAATGGCCGCTCTATACACTCTATGAATCAGAGGCCAATGCTGATCGCAAAACTTTTGAATTGACACGACAATGGGAAAATGAAGAAGAGATGCAGCGAGAACTGGACAGCAGGGAATTTACAAATATGATAGGCATGATTAAGGTCCTTGGCAAAGTATCGCAGTCAGATATCTACGATGTGACTAGTCAGGAAGATCTTCTGCATTATATGAATTGAAAATAGTAAGCAATAGTCCGAGAATTTTCTTTTTTAAGAGGTTCGGAATCAATAATAATAATCCTAGTAATAATAATTAATTAATCCTATTGAAAATGAAAAAGTTAATCTTTACAGCCGTAGTACTGGCGCTCAGTACTTCGATGCTTTTTGCACAAAAATCCAAAAAGCCCAATATTCTGGTGATTTGGGGCGACGACATTGGGCAATTTAATGTCAGCGCTTACAATATGGGGATGATGGGGTATAAGACACCCAACATCGACAGGATCGCTAAGGAAGGCGCCATCTTTACCGACTGGT
Organism: Flavobacteriaceae bacterium; assembly: GCA_051011235.1. Lineage (GTDB taxonomy): Bacteria > Bacteroidota > Bacteroidia > Flavobacteriales > Flavobacteriaceae > JAHEJJ01. Next base: position 3,960 of record JBPCUI010000087.1, on the reverse strand, counting down.
ACGGGCAACAGAGTTGCACGGCGGGTCGTGCCGCCTTTATTACGGGGCAATCGCCGATCCGGACCGGACTCACCAAAGTAGGCCTTCCCGGGGCACCCGAGGGGATGAAGAAAGAAGACCCAACCATTGCCACTTTACTTAAAGAGCACGGCTATGTAACCGGGCAGTTCGGTAAAAACCACCTGGGCGACCGGGATGAAATGCTACCGTCTAATCACGGTTTCGACGAATTCTTTGGAAACCTTTATCACCTCAATGCCGAAGAAGAACCGGAACTGCCCGATTATCCTGCGGATTTTAAATTTCAAGACGGATCGACTCTAAAAGAGAAATTCGGCCCCCGCGGTGTGATCCACAGTTATGCAGATGGCCGAATCGAGGATACAGGGCCCCTGACAAAGAAACGGATGGAAACTATAGACGTGGAGGTCACTGATGCTGCTCTTCGCTTTATGGATGATGCAGTGAAGGAAGACAAGCCATTCTTCGTCTGGTGGAACAGTACACGAATGCATGTTTGGACGCACCTAAAACCCGAGTCTGAAGGTAAGACTGGTCTCGGTGTATATCCCGATGGCATGGTAGAGCACGATGGCATGGTAGGGCAGCTCTTGGATAAACTCGAAGAGCTTGGTATTGCAGACAACACAATTGTAATGTACAGCACTGATAACGGGGCAGAGGTATTTACCTGGCCCGACGGGGGTACTACAATTTTTGCCGGAGAAAAAGCAACCCAATGGGAAGGCGGTTTCCGAGTCCCTACGGCCATCAGATGGCCAGGAGTAATCAATCCTGGAAGTATTTACAATGACATTGGCGCGCATGAAGATATGTTACCAACTTTCTTAGCGGCGGCTGGCGATAGTGATGTAAAAGAGGATCTGTTAAAAGGAAAAAAAGTCGGCAGTACCACCTATAAGGTACATCTGGACGGCTACAACCTGATGTCTGCCTTTCAAGGTCAGGGCGAGTGGCCACGGCATGAGTTTTTGTACTGGACCGATGACGGAAGTGTTGCCGCCCTTCGCTACAATAACTGGAAGATCACCTTCCTTCGGCAAAATGCCCATGGGATGCACGTTTGGCAGGCCCCTTATGAGCAATTGCGTATGCCGATGGTAGGTAACCTGCGCACCGACCCCTTTGAAAGAGCTTATCACGAGGCAATTGGCTATGGACAGTGGCAATTTGAACATATGTATGTTTTTGCCCCCGCAGGCTATTACGTTGGCCAGTGGCTCCAGAGTTTCCGAGAGTTTCCCCCAAGGCAAAAACCAGGTAGTTTTAGCCTGGACAGGGTCATGGAAGCCGTACAAAAAGGAGCTGGAGACAAATAAGCATATAGTTATTGGAGGAGGCCCATGGTATAAGCGAATCACCGGGCCTCCTGCTTTAATCGGTTAATTGAAAAATAGAAAATGAAAAGAATTAAAACTACACTATTGTGGCTGGTTCACTTTCTAACGCATTTACGGACCGCAGGGGCCGATCTTTGATGACTCCTGGATTCTACCAGACATTGAGAAACTAGATTAAGTGCTAAAAAAAAAGACTGATTTTGATCATTCCAAGTTTTTGCCCTTTAATTGAAATTTGTGCCCGATTTACAGTATGAACATAAAAATCTAAAAAGATGAAAAAATTATCTATCAAATGGATTACTCGGGATATTCTGTTTGCAATTTTGACAATTTCATTTATTGGTTGTCAGCAGCAATCACAAGGAGAAGAAGAATCCGAATCCTTCAAAAAATACGGACAGGAATTTGAAGGAAAAATTGCCAAAAGCTACGAAGAATCAGAAGAATGGTGGCCTACACCACCTAAACCTCCAGCCGGTACCCCCAATGTGGTTATCTTCCTTCTGGATGATACCGGTTTTGGGCATATAGGTAGTTTTGGAGGCCTGATTGAAACACCTAATATCGACAAACTGGCCGCCGATGGTCTGCGTTATAATAATTTCCACACCACGGCACTGTGTTCCCCTTCGAGGGCGGCAATTATGGCTGGGCGGAACCACCACAGGATTGGTTTAGGTTCGCATTCGCTTACCGCAATGGGATTCCCCGGCTACAATGCATTTCCCCCAGAAAGTGCTAAATCTGTGGCCACTCATTTGCAAAAGGCAGGTTTTGTTAATTATGCCATTGGGAAATGGGACCATACACCGCTTTATGAAGTATCCGAAAGTGGACCATTTGATCGTTGGCCGAGTGGTGAAGGTTTCGATCACTACTATGGGTTTATGGCAGGTGACGCAGATAATTATCGTTCCCTGCTTTGGAGGGATCACAATCCTATCGAAGATTGGACAGGAGAGATGGATTACCATTTAAGCGAGTCCATGGCAGATGAGTTTACAAGAAATATAACCTCGCATGTTTCTGTTTCACCCGATAAACCATTTATGATGTTTTGGGCTCCGGTTGCCATGCACTCCCCACACCAGGCACCACAGAAATACATTGACCTTTACAAGGGAAAATTTGACATGGGATGGGACAATGCCAGAGATATTATTCATAAGCAACAATTGAAGATGGGTGTAATTCCTCAAGGTACGGAACTGTCTCCACGCATTCCAGAAATTCCAGCCTGGGAAAGTTTATCTCCAGATCAACAGAAACTATATGCCAGGCAGATGGAAGTATTTGCAGCCATGCTTACCCACGCCGATGAACAGATTGGGAAAATGGTGGAAACTTTAAAGCGTACCGGACAATATGACAACACGCTTATAATTGTAACTGCAGATAACGGATCAAGTGGTGAAGGTGGTCTTGCCGGTACATTCAACGAAACTTACGTACTCAACGGGTTACAGACCCCGCTCGAGGCTAGTTTATCACACTACGACGATTGGGGTGGCCCTACTACTTACCCACATTTTAGTGCAGGTTGGGCCATGGCAGGAAACACACCTTTTAAATATTTTAAACAAATAGTACATAACGGAGGTATAGCAGATGCCATGGTAGTAAGCTGGCCTAAAGGAATTAAGGCAAAAGGGGAAGTCCGAAATCAGTACCATCACATCACTGATATCGCGGCTACAATCCTCGATGTTACCGGTACTCGGTTCTTCGAAGAAATAGATGGAATTAAGCAAATGTCGTTAGATGGTGTGAGTATGAAATATTCATTTGATGACAATGATTCTCCAACCACTCATCCTGAACAATATTATGAGTTGTTTGGCAATAGGGCGATCTATAAAGATGGTTGGAAAGCCGTTACCATTCACGGTAACAGAATGCCCTGGTTTTTGAACAAAACAGCCGATTTTGACGATGATGTTTGGGAACTTTATCACATTGATGAAGATTTTTCAGAATCACATGATGTGGCCGACCAAAACCCTGAAAAACTAGAAGAACTAAAAGCGCGTTGGGAAGAGCTAGCATTAGAAAATAACGTTTACCCACTCTATGATGATATGGTTCAGCGAATTGCCAAACAACAGGGAAGACTTTTTGGTGATAAAAAGGAATTTATCTACTACTATCCTGGTGCACAGCGAATTGCAGAAAAGGCTTCCCCTCCGGTAAAAGGAAAATCACACTCCATTGAAACAACCGTTAATCTAACAGGTAATGAGGAAGGAGTTATCATAGCATGCGGAGGCTTCACAGGAGGCTATACGATTTATATTAAAAATAATAAGGTGTATTATGATTACAACTACTACCACGGTTTGTATTACACGTTAGAATCACCCACATTACCAACAGGGACTGTTGACATAAAATTCAATTTTATTGAAGACGGAGGAGCTAAAGAAGGAATACCGGGCGGTAAAGGTGAAATGTATGTAAATGGTCAAAAAGTGGGTGAAGTAGAAATGCCGGAAATGCATATCTCGACATTCTCCCTTTCAGAAACCTTCGATATTGGCGTAGATAATGGTACACCCGTATCTAACAAATATTCGGAGACTTATCATTTCCCTTATAG
>JBPCUI010000086.1:0-6724 GCA_051011235.1 Flavobacteriaceae bacterium | reverse complement strand
CAGCTGGACGATTGGTGGTAATGTATACAGTTCGCTTGGAGTTTTCTGGGCCACCATTGCCGGACTTGCGGCCGGCCTATTGATCGGTAAGGTTACCGAATATTATACAGGAACTGGGTCTAAACCGGTTAACGATATTGTCCGTCAGTCCGAAACCGGTTCTGCAACGAATATCATTGCCGGGCTTGGAGTAGGCATGATGTCTACGGCCATTCCAATTATACTAATTGCAGCAGCAATTATAATATCCCACTATTTTGCCGGACTATACGGAATAGCCATTGCAGCTGTGGGGATGTTAGCCAATACGGGAATTCAACTTGCAGTAGATGCGTATGGTCCTATTTCAGATAATGCCGGTGGTATTGCAGAAATGGCCGAACTTCCAAAAGAAGTGCGGGAGAGAACTGATAAACTGGACGCAGTAGGGAATACTACGGCGGCCATAGGTAAAGGATTTGCCATTGGATCGGCCGCATTAACAGCATTAGCCTTGTTTGCAGCATTTATGCAGACTGCAAATGTAACAGCCATTGATGTTTCCAGACCCGATATTATGGCCGGTCTCCTGGTTGGAGGTATGCTGCCTTTTGTGTTTTCTGCTTTATCCATGGGGGCTGTGGGTCGCGCAGCTATGGCCATGATTGAAGAGGTAAGAAGACAATTCAGAGAGATACCTGAATTGAAAAATGCGTTGGTGATTATGAAAAAATACGATTCAGACATGTCTCAAGCCACTGCTGAGGATCGCAAGATATTTGATGCAGCCGATGGTAAGGCAGAGTATCAGAAGTGTGTGGCTATCTCTACTACCGCATCGATCAAGGAAATGGTGTTGCCGGGAATATTGGCACTGGCCGTGCCTGTAGCTGTCGGATTCATTGGTGGTGCTGAGATGCTTGGTGGCCTGCTGGCCGGTGTGACGACAGCCGGTGTTTTGATGGCTATTTTCCAATCGAATGCCGGAGGTGCCTGGGATAATGCTAAAAAAATGATCGAAGAACAGGGAAGGAAAGGTACCGAGGCACATAAAGCAGCCGTGGTTGGAGATACAGTTGGCGATCCATTTAAGGACACTTCTGGTCCTTCACTTAACATCCTACTGAAATTAATGTCGGTAGTTGCCCTGGTCATCGCTCCAAGTATTGCCCTGTCGTCCGAAACATTAACGGCGTATAATCAAAGCAAGGGAGAGGTGCAAAGCCATATGGTTGAAAGTACTGAGACTCCGACTCAGGATTTAAGTGCAGAAGAAGAGACTACTACGAAGGATATCACTCATCAGACAAGTGAACTGGAATCAGAATTGGAAACTGAAGAGGTAGCTTCCTCTTCAACAATTTCCAAAGTTGAAAATCCTTCAGATAAAAGATGACCCTATAAAGTTGATACCTAAATCCTCGTCCATTGGGCGAGGATTTTTTCTTTATTGTAATCTGAAAACAATAGGCATACTAAAGGGAACATTAACTGCTTTCCCTCTTTGTTTACCTGGGATCATTTTGGGAAGTCTGGAAATAATCCGACCCGCTTCTTCTTCAAGAATTATGTCGGGGCCACGCATCTGAATATCACCTATGCTCCCGTCTTTCTGAATTGTGAACCTGACAAAAACCCGACCTTGCAGTTCCATTGATTTGGCCACTTCCGGGTAGCGAAAATTCTTCCTGACATGTTTGTTCATCATTTCCTGAAAACAACTCCTCTTATCCTTTTCCATCTCGCAGCCGGGAAAGACAGGAACTTCTTCTATTACCATAAAGGGAATATCTTCATCTAAGGCTTCATTTAGAACAACTACGCTGTCTATCTCTATAATTTCGGTATTTCCATCGCTTTCGGTAGACTCAATAAGTGTCTCGATAATGTCATCATCATCTTCTGCAATTTCAATTACCGGAGGGATTTTAATCATTTTTGGCGGTGGAGGTAATTTTGGTTGGTAAATGGTGATCGGCACATCTTCTGTGTTTTCAGATGGACCAAGGATACTTATGTCCCAATCTTCATTAGTCTTATAAGTCTTCCATTCCAGTGCAATGTAGGTTAATAATAATACCAGGGTGAGACCCATACTAAAATAGAAAGTGGAATTTCTGTTGATATTGTGCTTCTGATTCTTTTTTGGTTTCATATCATTCGAATTAGATCTATAGGTGAGGGCAGTCTTATTAGTACAATGCATTCCCGACCACTAATTAAATCTAAGCCTATTACCCATGAGTTAAAAGGAGTATTGAGTGAACTGCCCCTTTGATTGAGGGAACCTGCCAAAAGCCAGCTGGTGTCGTTAATTAATGTCGAGAATCAGTTAACGGAAGAATAACTGCGAAATATGAGATCAATTAAGATCGGTCTGCAATGAATTAATTTGAAGTTAAAGTTGGCAAGTCAGGAGTAGAAACATAATCAAAACAGTCCGTGAATTTCGGCATCAATCCTGTTGATTACCTCACCTAAATGCTCTGGATCGTCTACAAAATCTAATTGGTCGACATCGATAATGAGTAATTTTCCCTTCTCATAGCTATGAGCCCATGCTTCGTAGCGCTCGTTCAATCGGCTCAGGTAATCAATTGAAATTGAATTTTCATAATCCCTGCCCCGTTTGTGGATTTGTTGTACAAGGTTTGAGATTGTACTTCGCAGATAGATAAGAAGGTCTGGCGGTTGTACCAAGGTTTCCATAAGTTCGAATAAACCGGTATAGTTGTTAAAATCCCTGTTAGTCATCAATCCCATCGCGTGAAGATTAGGTGCAAAAATGTGCGCATCTTCATAGATAGTCCTGTCCTGGATGACGTTTTTGCCGCTTTCCCTGATTTTTAAGATTTGCCTGTACCTGCTGTTCAGGAAGTAAATTTGAAGATTAAAACTCCAACGCTCCATCTGGTTGTAAAAATCATCCAGATAAGGATTGTCCACAACATCTTCAAAATGGGCTTCCCATTTGTAATGTTTGGCGAGCAGCTCAGTCAATGTGGTTTTACCGGCCCCTATATTACCTGCAACGGCAATGTGCATAGATCGTTGTACTTTATGGTTAGTGTAGCTATTTCAAGGGAACACAATATACAAAGTATCTTGGCTCTGAAAAAAAATAGTTGGTGAAATGCAACATATAATTAAAATGACCCAAAATTTTTATTTCTTCCTTAAATATGTACTTTTGTCATCCCATTTAAAGAGGATGGATTTGACTGATTGCAACCTCTCGAAAAATGCTAAAACAGTTGCCTCTTCACCTTGGGAATGGCCACTTTTTAGCCGTGTAACATCAGTCGATTATTAGAAAAACTTAGTTTACTATATGGCATATCTCTTTACATCAGAATCGGTTAGCGAAGGTCATCCGGACAAGATAGCAGACCAGATCAGCGATGCCCTACTTGATAATTTTTTAGCCTTCGACCCGGACAGCAAGGTGGCATGTGAAACATTGGTCACAACAGGACAGGTTATACTGGCTGGCGAGGTAAAAAGCAATACCTATTTGGATTTACAACAACTTGTACGAGAGGTGATTAACGACATAGGATACACAAAGGGTGAATATCAATTCAGCGGCGATTCCTGTGGAATTATTTCATTAATTCACGAACAGTCCAAGGAAATCAATCAGGGTGTCGAAAGAGAATCAAAAGAAGAGCAGGGAGCCGGTGACCAGGGTATGATGTTTGGGTACGCCACTGTTGAAAGTGCCAACTACATGCCGGTAGCGCTGGATATTTCGCACAAGCTTCTACAGGAACTGGCACTTCTGAGGCGCGAAAATAAAGAGATTACATACCTCAGACCAGACGCCAAGGCACAGGTAACTCTGGAATATTCGGACAAGCATGAACCACTTCGAATAGATACTATTGTGGTATCTACACAACATGATGAATTTGACGAGGATGATGATAAAATGTTGGCCACCATTAAAAAAGATATCACAAACATCCTTATTCCGAGGGTAATTCAAAAATTACCCCCGAAGATTCAGAAACTTTTTTCCGATAAGGTCAGCTACCATATAAATCCAACCGGGAAATTCGTTATCGGCGGGCCTCATGGAGACTCTGGTCTGACCGGCAGAAAAATCATTGTAGACACCTATGGCGGAAAAGGAGCTCATGGCGGAGGTGCCTTTAGTGGTAAAGACCCCAGCAAAGTAGACAGAAGTGCTGCCTATGCCGCCAGGCACGCTGCCAAAAACCTGGTAGCAGCAGGTGTTGCTGATGAGATTTTGGTTCAGGTTAGTTATGCCATCGGCGTAGCTAAGCCCACTTCGATATACGTGGACACTTACGGTACGGCTAAGGTTGATCTTAATGATGGTCAAATAGCCAAAAAAGTGGCCGAATTGTTCGATATGAGGCCATTCGCTATTGAAAACCGACTTAAATTACGCAATCCGATTTACCGTGAAACCGCCGCTTATGGCCATATGGGAAAGGAACCCCAACTGGTTACAAAGATCTTCGAATCGCCTTATAATGGCCGAATTGAAAAGGAAGTTGAACTGTTTACATGGGAAAAATTAGATAAGGTTAAGGATGTTAAACAGGCCTTCGGATTGTAATTTTTTCAAAAAATAGTAGGATTTTCAAAAGTTCCATAGCTATATTTGTCCTTCTAAGTTCCGACTTATATTGTTTGGTTATCAAGAAAGGTGGAGGGAATAGACCCGGTGAAGCCTTAGCAACCCTTTGTTTCTCATAATGAAGAAGGTGCTACATTCTATCCTGCCGAGGCAGGGCAGATAACACTTTAAATTACAGATGTAATTTTTCACTCTTTCTTTTTAGCATTTTTTTATTACAGTTAGTTGTTTGTTCAACTAGCACGAGTATTGATATTGAATAATTAATTAAAAAAAAGATCATGAGTGAACTAAAGTTTTCTACCAATGCCTTGCATGCAGGTCACGATACTACGACAAATGCAGGAACACGAGCGGTGCCTATCTATCAGAGCACAGCCTATGTCTTTAACAATTCGGATCATGCCGCAAACCTTTTTTCATTGGCAGAATTTGGAAATATTTACACAAGAATCAACAACCCGACCAATGATATTTTAGAACAGCGGCTGGCTGCAGTTGAAGGGGGCATTGCCTCAGTGGTTACGGCCTCAGGTACAGCGGCATTGAATACGGCGCTGTTGGTATTACTCAAGGCTGGAGATCATATTGTTTCTTCTAATAGCTTGTATGGGGGTACCTATAACCTTTTTAATGTGACCCTGCCCAGATTAGGTATTACAACAACATTTGTAGACCCTTCAGACCCGGGTAATTTCGGTAAGGCGGTACAAGAGAATACGCGCGCTATATTCGTTGAATCTTTAGGCAATCCCAAATTGGATGTTTTGGACCTCAAAGCTATTTCGGCTGAAGCAAGAGCTGCTAAAATTCCATTTATTGTCGATAATACTGTTCCGACCCCAGCCTTGTTAAACCCTATTGAACACGGAGCCAATATCGTGATACATTCATTGACCAAGTATATCAATGGGAACGGCACCGCCTTAGGAGGTGCCATTATTGATGCAGGTATTTTTGATTGGGCCAACGGGAAATTCCCTGAGTTTACAGAACCGTCTCCGGGTTATCACGGACTAGTGTATCACGATGCTTTGGGACCGGCTGCTTTTATCGCCAAGGTCCGGATAGAAGGTTTGAGGGATCACGGAGCCTGCTTAAGTCCTTTCAATGCTTTCCAAATTATTCAAGGTCTGGAAACTTTAGAAGTACGGATGAAAAAGCACAGTGAGAATGCCCTTGCGTTGGCTAAGTGGTTAGAGGAAAGAAAAGAGGTTATGTGGGTAAATTATCCGGGTCTTAAATCTAGCAGGTACTACGCCGAGGCAGAGGCATATTTACCTAAGGGCCAAAGCAGTATAGTGACTTTTGGGGTAAAAGGAGGTTATGAATCAGCAAAAAGTATAGCGGATGAAACCCAGATATTTTCCTTGCTGGCCAATATCGGGGATACAAAGTCGCTTATAATTCATCCTGCAAGTACAACACATCAGCAACTGGACGATTCGGAACAAGAATCGACCGGTGTCACCAAAGATCTCATACGTCTTTCCGTGGGCTTGGAAAATCTTGAGGATTTAAAGACAGATTTGGAACAAGCCTTTGAGAAAATCGATCAGTTTGCTAAAAATTAAATATATCCAACCAGTGGCAATATTAGCATTATAGCCTGAGCAAGTCAATCTAATGAACGTCGGAAGATGTGCTAAATCACCGAAATTAAATGGAAGTGGTTACAACTGAATTACAGCGACTGGAATTACCGCGATATACTACGTATAAGGGGGTGAGTCAGGATATACAGCTCTCCTATCAACTTTTTGGACAGACGCTTCATACGGCTCCGGTGGTCATCGTAAATCACGCATTGACCGGAAATTCTAATGTAGTGGGTGAAAGTGGTTGGTGGTCTTCATTGATTGGCTATGGGAAGTGCATAGATACCGCAAAATATACGGTATTGGCATTTAATATTCCCGGCAACGGATACGACGGGTTTGTTATAGACAATTACAAGGACTATGTGGCTGGGGATATAGCCAGGATCTTTTTATTGGGGATAGAGCAATTGGGGATTGAGAAAGTCTTTGCAGTACTTGGAGGATCACTGGGCGGTGGTATAGCCTGGGAGATGGCTGCATTAAACCCCAACCTGATTGAACATTTGATCCCTATTGCATCCGATTGGAAATCAAC
>JBPCUI010000085.1:0-6696 GCA_051011235.1 Flavobacteriaceae bacterium | reverse complement strand
ATGGACCGCAGCCCCAGAAATACCGATACTTCTGGCAATTTCAAGAATTGGTCGGCGTGCATCCTCCATCAGAAATCTCAAAATTTTCTTGTCAATCCCATCTATTCTGATGATATCGTTATCAGTTTTCATATTATATTATTCAATTTGGAATAAAAATACCAAATTTACTTACATCTATTAACCAGCAACTGAGTCAGGATTATATCCCAAATAAGGAACCTGATACTCGTGAAAAATAACACCGTAGTCAATAAGTTGTTTCAGGATAGGGGTGTACACCTCGCTTTGGATAGGGATTTGAACTCCAGGGATGGTAATTTTCTTATTGAGTATAAGCAGGGCCGCCATGGCAACTGGCAGGCCTACTGTCTTGGACATGGCAGTATGAGTTCTGTTTTCGCCAATCACTACCATGTTAGAATCCAGCTGCTTTTGCTGGCCATTGAGCTCATAGCCAAATTTGTGATACATGACAATCATATCTTTGTCATTGTGCGACATTGTCCAACTATCCTCCAATATTTTTTGAAGTATTTGTGCAGGTGTCGCATTTTTCAACAAGATTTGTTTATCAGGATTAAATAGATCCAGCTCTAGTAATTTTAACCACATGATATCGTCCTGATCTATTTTCAGATAATGCCTGAGCTTAAGCTCCACTGAATCTGTAGGCGAATAAGAAAGAAATAAATTAGTATAATCCCGGTAAGACATGCCGTAAGAATTCTCAATGACATAAGAATCATCGGTCATGCCCAATTGTACAAACATATTCCAGGCCTTTGAAAAACCAACCCGGCGCATTGTTCCGCGGTAGAGGGTAAGTGCATCGTCCAGGTCGTAGGCTTTCCGATAATTTAAGGAATCGCGGTTGGCATAGGCCTCAAAGGTTCCATAGCCCTCTATTTCCATAAATTCTGTTCGTCGAAATAGCTTGTGGTAGGGAATATATTTATAAGTGCCCTCCTGAATGAATTTAGCTGCACCTCCCTGACCTGCTAATACCACATTCCTCGGGTTCCAGCTAAACTTGTAATTCCATAGGTTGTCATCACTTTCAGGAGCTACAAGCCCCCCTGTAAAAGATTCGAAAAGCAATATTTTACCACCTTTGGCCCTTATACGGTTTATCACCTGCATGGCACTCATATGATCTATCCCAGGATCCAGACCTATTTCATTCATAAAGACCAGGTTCTGCGCTTTGGCACTCTTATCCAAAGCACTGATCTGCTCATTGATATAAGAAGCCGTTACCAGATGTTTTCCAAATGCGATGCAGTCTTCCGCAACTTTAATGTGAAACCGGGCCGGAAGCATTGAAATGACGATATCTGCAGCCTTTATTACAGATCTCCTTTCCCTGTCTGAGAGCACATCGAGTGCAATGGTACTGCAGGAAGGATGAATTTTGACCCTTTGAGGTACCAGATCGACATCTAAATCGGCAACAGTGAGATTTAACTTTTGGCTTACTGCATGCTGCAGAAAATAGTCCATCAGATAGGACGTAGATTTACCGGCACCAATTATTAGCACATTTCGACCCATACCTTTTGCTAACTTTATTTTATAACGGAGGCTAAGGTATCAAATTGTTACATTTATAAAAATAGAGGCATACCAAGTTATGAACAAAACAATTTTTCTAACAGGGGTTCTATTTGGCATTTTTGCTATTGTATTTGGAGCTTTTGGCGCGCACAGTCTCAAGGAAATGATTAGTAGTGCGGCACTGGACAGTTATGAAACCGGGGTTAAATATCAGATGTATCATGCTTTATTACTGTTGCTACTGGGCAGACTTGGATCGGACTCCAAGATTTCGTTAAAAGGAGTCTATTACCTGATCACCATAGGAGTGATATGCTTTTCATTTTCCATTTACCTGCTGTCTTTGCAGGAAATTCTGGATTTGGAGCTTGGTTTTTTAGGATTAATTACACCTTTTGGCGGTGTATTACTCATCGCGGGATGGATACTCATGGGATATCGTTTTTTTAAGCAGAACAACTAATCTAGACTGATTTTAGTAGGGAAAAATTTATCTTTTTCCTAGCTTTGTAATCACTAAATCTAAGCTTTTTATGGCATCATCTGACTTGTTTACGAAAACGATTTCGTTAATTGACCACGGAATTACCAACAACCGTATTCACTACCAGTTATCGCCCGAAGAATTACACGAAATTACCTTGAAGAATAACATGGGGAAAGAAGCCATTTCAGGGGCGTTGGCGGTAAATACAGGCGAATTTACGGGAAGATCTCCACAAGACAGGTTTATTGTAAAGGACGAGGTAACTGCAAATAAAATTTGGTGGGGAGAGATAAACAAACCATTCGATTCTGAGAAATTCGATGTGCTTTATGATAAAATGGTTCACTATCTGAATAAAAAAGAACTTTTTGTGAGGGACTGTTATGCCTGTGCAGATCCCGATTATCGAATGAATATCAGGGTTATTAATGAGTATCCCTGGTCTAACCTCTTTGTCTACAATATGTTCCTTCGGCCAAATGAGGAGGATTTAATGGATTTTGAGCCGGAATGGACCCTTATTAATGCACCTGGATTTAGCGCAATTGCAGCCGAAGACGGTACAAGACAACACAATTTTGCAATACTGAATTTCACCAGACGGATTGCTTTAGTTGGCGGTACCGGATATACCGGTGAAATTAAGAAAGGAATTTTTTCGGCCCTGAATTTTATCCTTCCGGTCTACAAGGATACGCTTCCGATGCATTGCTCGGCAAATGTTGGAGCCGATAATGATACGGCTATTTTCTTCGGTTTATCGGGCACAGGGAAAACCACTCTCTCTACAGATCCTTTAAGAAAACTTGTAGGGGACGATGAGCACGGATGGACCAGCAGGAACACGATCTTTAATTTTGAGGGTGGGTGTTACGCAAAGGTTATCAACCTTTCCAAAGAAGGAGAGCCAGATATTTACGGCGCTATTCGGAAGGGAGCTATTCTGGAAAATGTCATTTTAAATGAACAGGGAGTGGTAGACTATACAGATAGTTCTATCACCCAAAATACCAGGGTTAGCTATCCGATTGATCACATAAAGAATATTCAGGATCCCGCTATGGCCGGAAGCCCTAAAAATATATTTTTTCTTACAGCAGATGCTTTTGGGGTACTCCCGCCCATCTCCAAATTAACACCGAGCCAGGCGGCTTATCATTTTATTTCAGGATACACCGCCAAGGTGGCTGGTACTGAAGAAGGTGTTGTGGAACCTGTACCTTCCTTTTCTGCCTGCTTTGGAGCTCCTTTTATGCCGCTGCACCCAGCGAAATACGCCGAGATGTTAAGCAGGAAAATGAAAGATTCCGGGGCCAATGTGTGGCTTATAAATACTGGATGGACCGGGGGCCCGTACGGTGTCGGTAAGAGAATGCCCTTAAAATATACCCGTGCGATGATCCATGCAGCCCTAAGTGGAGAATTGGGTCTTTATACATACGATACCTATCACATCCACTCCGTATTCGGAGTTGCACAACCCAGAAAATGTCCAGGTGTGCCCACTGGCATACTCAGCCCTAGGGCCACATGGAACAACGATGACGCCTATTACAAAACGGCCTTTAAGCTAACCAATGCATTCAGGAAGAATTTTGAGAAATTCGAGGAATACGCCAATGAAGAAATTAGAAGGGGCGGACCCCAGCGATATGCGTTCTAAAATAAAAAGAGCTTCTTAACCGGAAGCTCTTTTTTATTGAAAATAGCTTATTTTTTGTTTACGCTGGTAATATACTTCTGAAGGGCCATTGTCATCGAAGGAGTCTCCGGAGTCGGTGCCTGAATGTCTATGCGAAGGCCAGCATCCGTTGCTGCTTCTACAGTGGAATTTCCAAATACAGCGATTCGGGTATTATTTTGTTTGAAATCGGGGAAGTTTTTTAATAAAGATTCAATCCCTGAAGGGCTGAAAAATACCAGGACATCATAGTAGACATTCCTCAGGTCCGAGAGATCACTAATAACTGTCTTGTAAAATATTCCCCTTGTCCACTCAATTGCCAGGGTGTTCAATGTCTCTGGAATAGAAGTTTTAAGTGTATCTGAAGACGGCAGGAGGTATGCTTCTTCCTTATATTTCTTAAAGAGGGGTACTAGCTCAGCAAAATTTCGTTTTCCAACATATATCTTCCTCTTTCTGTAAACAACATATTTCTGTAAATAATAAGCAACTGCCTCTGACTGGCAGAAATACTTCATCGAATCGGGTACCTTAAATCTCATCTCTTCTGCGATTCTGAAGAAATGATCTACAGAATTTCTGCTTGTCAGAATAATTGCCGTATAATTATTGAGATCTATTTTCTGCTGTCTGACACTTTTGGCATCAACACCAACAACATGGATAAAAGGTCTGAAATCTACCTTAACTTTTTCTTTTTCAATAAGTCTCAAGTACGGAGAGTTTTCCATTTTCGGTTCTGGTTGGGATACCAAAATCGTCTTTACTTTCATACACTTCAGTATTTAAGATAATTTGCAATGAAAATCAGGGGTGCAATTTCGAGAGCGCAAAGGTACAAAATAAAATAGAAAAAGTAGCCAGAGATCAACTTTTGATGATATTTTAAAGTAGATATTAATCCGATGCAGTTAATCATTAATATTAAGAAAAGGCTTAAAAAAACAACAGGCTTGGAGTCATTTAATATATATGTCAATACAATATTGGCCAACAGCATTACCAGGGCACTATAGTTCAGATAGGTGTGTTTTTTGTAGATAAAATCAGTGATTGTTTTTACATTATTGAAAACAAACCCATTAGCGAGCTGCAATAACATTTTGGCCAGGATAAAAACGATTAAAATCAACAGGATCAGTCCATACATTAAAATCCCTGAGGAGGTGAATTGCCCAAAAAGGACGTCGTAAATCAAATATAAGTAGAGCGAAGTGTTCAGTAATTGAAAACCGGTAAACATTATATGGAAGCCGTGAAGCATCTTATCCTTCTTATTATAAAGGCCGATGTATTTATTGTTAAAAGGCAGTATAATAAAATTTAAAAATCTGGATTGAAAAAGTTGTTTGGCAATCACCATCAGAAGAATGCTAATCAAGATAACTATGGTTATCCAATCCGTTTGCTCCATTAGTCTTAACTGGGCCTGCATCAGTAATTGAGTTTTACATTAGTACCATTGAGTCCGAAAGGAAGATCATTGTCTGAAATGGCTATTTTAAAATAGGTCGGAACCAAACTGTCCGTGGGAGGAAGTTCGAGAATGAATGCCAGAGAATCTCCAGACTTAATGAGATCTGTCTTTTCAGATACCAACCGGGCATCGACAGTACATGTATCCTTCACCTTCCGGTACTGGTTGAGATACGCGACACCAAATTTTAATTTGGAGAGGGCAATATCTGTGGGATATGGGTTGTACAATTTAAAAATTCTCTCTTTAGGATTGGACGGAGAATATTTCTCGTCGACCAGGCAACGCAGCTTCCTGAATGATTCAAAATTAGGCATAAATACACCAAATAGGGCGTGACCTGGTGAAGTTTTAAAGCTGATATCCCCTTCTTCTAAAAACATGGAAACAAAAAGGATGTCTCTATGCTGGACCAAATCTTCTGATTGGTCTATGCTATACTGATTATGCCTGTAAAAGATATTGTTTAAGGAATACGACTGTTTCCCCGAATAGAATTGAAACATCGAAGCCAATCTCCACGAATTTTCAAAAACTACAGGTTTATCTCCAATTTTTGATACCAGTTCCTGCACCCATTCCTTATTACCGTGACTTTCGTAATGAACCGGAAAGAGAGGGGCATACGCCAGACCAACCCGTAAATAAAGCAGAATAATGCAATTTGCAATCCCCATACGCAGCAGCCATCGACGAGTAGAACTGTCTTGTAGCATTGACCTGTATGCAATAATCAGCATAGGAATACAAATTGCAATTAACCATTGGGTTTGTATGCGACGGTTAAAACTGGAAATAAAGAAAAATAGAACAAAGCCGTATACCAGGAAAACCAATGCCCTTGTAAATAGATCTCCGGATTTGACCCGGAACAACGATTTGTAAAACCAGGGAAAAGTGAGGCCAAAAATAATAATCAGGTTTATAAAGAAACCCAAGGTGAAATCGCCGAATTCATAAGCCCGGTTAGGCCTTTCTGAAATATGATATCTGAGAGATACAAAATCGTTTTCATATAACCACAGAAGATGGGGAAGGTATAAAACCAGAGCTGTTATTAGTGCGATCCATGCATATTTATCTTTTAGCAATTTCAGGTTTGAGAACAGAACGAATAAAATAATAAGTGCGGCGTGATATTTACTGTACATCAGAAGCGCCATACTCAACCCCAGTAGCAGTGCCCAGAGGATGCCGGGAACTTTGAGATAGTTCTTATAAACCCATAAGAACAGGGCCAAAAAGAACAACAATGGCGTATCCGGGAGTATAAAAAAGCCATAGGCGTTTATCAGGGTTACAGAGAAGACAAGAAGGTAGAAATGGTATACAAATTCATGTTTTTTAGGATCTTCTATAAATCGCCATATGAAGTATAAAGTGCCTACAGAAAATACACAACTCATTAAACGAACACCAATTTCACCCTCGAAAAAATAGCTGCCGAGTTTTATGAGGAAAGCCACCATAGGGGGATGGTCAAAATATCCC